>CAZHPP010000175.1:0-7838 GCA_964534535.1 uncultured Victivallales bacterium
CATGCCGCCCAAGTCCACCTGGTTCGAGCCGAAACTCCGCGACGGCCTTGTGATCCACAACTTCAAGATCTGAACGGAATCTCTCCGGATTTTCAGGCTCCGGCCAGAATGCATCCGTCCGGAGCCGTTTCATTTCCGAAGTTCCTCTTCCGGACGGTATTTCCTGCGGTATGCGCCGGGCGTCGTTCCCGTAACCGCGGAAAACTGCCGGTAAAAGACTTCCACCGATTCAAAGCCGCATTCGGATGCCGTTTCCTTGACCGACGGCGCACCGCCCGCAAGCAGCTGCTTCGCCCGCGCAATCCGCATTTCCAGCAGACGCCGGTGCGGACTCGTTCCGAGATTCTTCTGAAATACGGCGAACAGATATGGTTCGCTCAGGGACGCCGCCTCCGCGATGTCCCTGACCGAAATGTTCGCCTCGAGATTTTTTTCCATGAACCGGAGCGCCGTTTCCAGGGCGGCGGGCCGTTCCGATCCGGGCAGTTCCTGACGCCCCAGCGCATGCCAGGCCAGAGTCGAATAGACACAGTGCATGAAGAACGGATTCGTCTCCTGTCCGGAATGGAACAGACGGAAGGCGTTCTCCGCAAAATCGAGCAGCCTTTCCGCATTCGCGGGGCGCGTGACCCTGGGACACAGTCGATGCGGCCCTGTCACGGCGAACCGGAACACCCAGCAACCGTAGGGTTCCAGCGGCGGAAAACGGCAGATCGTCCGTTCGCCCGGAACGTGCCAGAACATTGCGCCGCGGGAAAACTGCGTGTCCGTTCCGCCCCATTCAAAATACAGTTTGCCGTTCGTCAGAAGTTCAATGTATTCGATCCCGCCTGAAATGGTGACGGGATTTACAGTCCGGTTTTTCGGCGCCTGATAGTGGGCAATGGTCAGAATGTTTTTCAAATGGGAAAGAGGGGTCCTCATATTTTCCGTCAAAAGATAATAGTTTTCGTCATTTGCCGTTTTCTATTTCAGCAGTTATCTTTTTCCCCATACAATACTTTACGTCATTCGTAAAGTCAAACACAAAAGAAAGGATTTCCAGAATGAAACCGATCGGAGTACAGCTTTATTCGCTCAGGGAACAGGCTCAGAAGGATTTTCCCGCCGTCCTGAAAAAAGTCGCTGAAATGGGCTACCGCTATGTCGAGCCCGCCGGATTCTGGAATATCCGTCCCAGCGAATTCCGCAAGATCATCCGCGACCTCGGCATGGACATGATCTCCTCCCATACGCCGTGGGCCCGCAGCGTCGACAATCTCGGCGAAGTCATGGATACCGCCAACGCGCTCGGGCTCGACAAGATCGTCTGCGGCTACGGTCCCGACGAGTTCAAGGACATGGATTCCATCCGCCGGACAGCCGAAAACACCTGCCGCATGCAGGAAATCCTGGCGAAGAACGGCTTCACGCTCTTCGAGCACAACCATGATTTCGAATTCGAGCGGATCGGCGGAAAGCTCAAATATGAAATCTACCGCGCGCTCTGCCCGAAAGTCAAATACGAGATCGACTGCTTCTGGTCCACCGCGCTCGGGAAGGAGGATTCCGTCAGGATGCTCGACCTCTTCGCGAAGGATACCATCCTCATTCACATGAAGGACGGAGATTCCTGCCAGAAAGTCGGCGGCAAAGACATGGTCAACGGCATTCTCGAACGCCACGTCGAGCTTACGCCGCTCGGGAAGGGAAAGCTCCCCATCAGAAAGCTCGTCGAACACATGCCCGCCCAGGTCGAGGCCATCATCGTGGAACTCGACTTCTGCAATGTCGAGATGGTGAAGGCCCTCACGGAAAGCTATCGCTACATGATCGACAACAGGCTCGCGGAAGGAAACCTCAAGTGAAGACCACAAAAGTCGGAATCATCGGCTGCGGGATGATCAGCGACACCTATTTCCAGGCGTCGAAGAAGTTCCGCATCCTTGAAGTCGTCAAATGCTCGGACATCATTCCGGAGCGCGCGAAGGCCAAATTCGAGAAGTACGGCGTGAAGAACGTCACCAACGGCGAGCTGCTCGCCGACAAGTCGATTGAAATCGTCCTGAACCTCACTCCGCCGCAGGTCCATTCGAAGATTGCGCTCGACACCCTGAACGCGGGCAAGCACGCCTATTCGGAAAAGCCGTTCGGTGTCGATTCCGATGATGCGGCGAAGGTCATGAAGCTCGCCGCGGAAAAGCATCTGCGCGTGGGCTGCGCCCCGGACACCTTCCTCGGCGGCGGTCAGCAGACTGCCCGCAAGCTCGTCGACGACGGCTGGATCGGCAAGCCCCTTTCCGGCACGGCGATCGTCATGGGCCGCGGTCCCGAAAAATGGGGACAGGCGCCTTTCTTCTATGATTACGGCGCAGGCCCGATGCTCGACCTCGGCCCCTATTACATGACAGCCCTCGTGAACATGCTCGGTCCGGCCGAATCCGTCACAGCCATGACTACGAAGTTCTCCGATTTCCGCACCCTCGGCGCCGAAGTCAGCGAAACCTATCGGAACGTCTACAAGCCGTACGACCGCTACCCCGTCAAGGTCAACACCCACCTGACCGGCGTCGTCCGCTTCCAATGCGGCGCACTGATCACCGTGATTGCCAGCTTCGACTGCTGGAAGCACGGACACTGGCCCATCGAAATCTACGGTTCGGAAGGTTCCCTGCAGGTGCCCGACCCCAACACGTTCGGCGGTCCCGTGCGCGTCTTCCGTCCCGGATTCGACGACTGGCATGAAATTCCGCTGGCCTTCGGCTATTCCGAGAACAGCCGGAGCATCGGTGCCGCGGACATGGCGTATGCGCTCCGCAGCGGCAGAAAGCACCGCGCCTGCGGCGAACTGGCCAATCATGTGCTCGAAATCATGCTTGCGTTCGACAAGTCCAGCGCCGCCGGAAAGCCGGTGGTGCTCAAGACCACCTGCGAACGTCCCGAACCGCTTCCGCTCGGACTCGAGCCCGGCTCCCTGCCGGAATAAGCGGAAAAATGTTCCCGGTTCCGGGATCCGCGCCGTGCGGATCCCGGAATTCCGATTGGCTCTGTTCTGCATGACGACTGATGTTAATCCATTTTCAATGGGCTGCTCGCCCCTTGAACCCTCGGCAGGACTCAACGGAGCCCTGCACCCTGCGCAAAAAAATGATTTTTTGCGCTCGTTTTTTGTCGACGCATGTCGACCATGGGGCAAACCTCCGTTTTTTCCCATGGACCCATGAATCTCTGAAAAGACAGTCAACGTTTCGTACACAGCCTTTCGATTTTACAGGGACCTGCCCGTGCCCCCGCATGGCACTGCGCGCATTCCCGGAAAACTCCGCATTCCCGGTTGCAAACAGGAGCCGGAAATGGTATATTATGCGATTGTCCCGGCGGCAGAGCCCTCCCCTACTGAACGGCGCCGGCAGGACGCGAGAATAAGGAAAATCGAACAATGGACTGCGAAAACGCACGGCTTCTGATCATCAATCCCGGATCCACCTCCACGAAAATCAGCCTGTTCAAGGGACACAAGTGCCTTTTCACCGACAGCGTATTCCATGACGCCCCGCAGCTTCTGGCGTTCAAAAAAGTCAACGACCAGGTTCCCTTCCGCACGCAGGTCACGCTCGATCTTCTGAAAAAGCACGGGTACGGCATGGATGACGTCGACGCCATCGTCGGGCGCGGCGGATGCGCGTTCTCCCAGCCGGAAGGCGTCATGGTGATCGACGAACGGCTCGTTGCGGATACTGCCGCGGACAAGGGCGGCAGCGACCATGCGGCAAAGCTCGGCGTGATGTCGGCCTGGGAACTGGGCCGCAAATGCGGCAAGCCGATGTACACTCTCAATCCGACCAACGTCGACGAACTCTGCGACGAGGCGCGCATCACGGGCATGTCCGGAGTCTGCCGCCGCGCCCAGACGCACGTCCTGAACCAGAAAGCCATCGCGCGGCTCCATGCCGGAAAAATCGGACGGCGCTATGAAGACTGCAATTTCATCGTGAGCCACATCGACGGAGGCATCACAATTACCGCCCACGCTCATGGCCGGATGGTGGACAGCACGGAAGGCGCCGGCGGCGACGGTCCGTTCACGCCGACCCGTCTGGGAAGCGTTCCCGTGCTGGAACTCGTAAAATATATGGAATCCCATTCGGCCGCCGAAGTCCGCGCCATGTGTTCCCGTTCCGGCGGACTGGTCAGCCATTTCGGCACGTCCAATTCGGACGTTATCCACCGGCTGGTGGAAAAGGGCGATCCCAAGGCCGTGCTGATCTGGAACGCCATGATCTACCAGATCTGCAAGTCCGTTGGCGCCATGGCGGCCGTGCTCTGCGGAAAGGTCGACGCCATTCTGCTGACGGGCGGCCTGGTCCGCTTTCCCGACATCGTCGAAGGCATTCGGACCCGCTGCGGGTTCATCGCCCCGATCTCCTGCTATCCAGGCGAAGTCGAGCAGGAAACTCTGGCGGAAGGCGTTCTGGACGTGCTCGCCGGGAAAACGACGGCGCGCCGCTATTCCGGAGTTCCCGTGTTCCGCGGATTCCCCTGGGAAAAATGACTGGAACGCTTGCGCTCCAGTCCCTCCGCCGGAAACGCGCGCATAAATTTTTCATAAAAAAAAGGTGCCAGCCTGCTTGATATTTCGTCTGCGAAGGATACTTTAAAAGGAAACAGGTCTGTGATACTATAACAAAGTAAGGTCCGCAAGACTGCGGCACAAAGATGAGAAAATTTCTTTTGATCTGCAGACCGCAGACATGGATTGTCTTTTCCCTTGGTCTCATGTCCGGGTCCGCACTGATTTACATTCTGAAAAGTGCATGGTTCCCGACGATTCTCGCTGCCGGCGCACTGATTCTTGCGTCCGCGCTGTTCTTGGAACAGAGACAGAAGAAAAAAGCCTGCGGACAGAAGGACTTTGCCGCAATTCAGGGAGAACTGCTCGGCACGATCCTTTCCCGCATTCCGTGCCAGGTGTTCGTCAAGGACGCCGCGAACGGATTCGTATATGTGATCGCCAACAAGAACTTCGTCGACTACTATCACCTGCGGCCGGATCAGGTGCTCGGACACAACGATTATGAAATCTTTGACCCCGAAGTCGCAGACCAGCTGCGCCAGCACGACACGACCGCCTGCGCCCACCCAGGCCGGGATTACCGCTTCGACGAGGATATTTCCTTCCGCCGCATGGGACACGAAAGCTTCAAATCGCTCAAGGTCAGCTTCCGGACTGCGGACGGGCATCCCTGGCTCCTCGGGGTATGCGTGGACATCACCGACCTCGTCCAGATGCAGAAACAGCTTTCCCGCTCGCTCACCGATGCGCAGAACGCGGACAAGGCCAAGAGCTTCTTCTTTGCTTCCGTAAGCCATGAAATCCGCACTCCGCTCAACGCAGTGATCGGTTTTTCGGAACTGCTCCGGACCCGGAATCTGAGCGCTGAAACCCGCAACGAATATCTGAACGACATCGCCACGGCGGGCGGCCAGCTTCTTTCGCTCATCAACGACGTCCTCGACCTTTCCAAGCTGGAGGCCGGACAGATGGCCTTCGCCCCCGTCGAAACCGATTTCGAAGCACTCGTCCATGACGTCGGCGAAGTCTTCCGCCTGAAGACAATCCATCAGAAAATCCAGCTTCTCTACGACATTGAACCCGGTCTTCCGCTGTTTTCCCTTGACAAACTGAGGCTCCGGCAGATTCTGTTCAACCTGGTCGGCAACGCGGTGAAATTCACAGAACAAGGCAAAGTCGAAATCAGGGTCCGCTTCCACAGGGAAATGGGCCGGGGCACGCTCCGGATTCAGGTGTCCGATACCGGAATCGGCATTTCCGAAAGCGACCAGAAAAGCCTGTTCCAGCCGTTCATCCAGGCGCAGGCGCTCCGCGGCACGCAGGCCGCAAAGAACGGAACCGGCCTCGGGCTGGCCATCACCCAGAGGCTTCTGGAACGGATGAACGGTTCCATCACGCTGGAGAGCGCCCCCGGCAAAGGCTCCACGTTCACCGTCATTCTGCGCGACGTCCCCTGCCGCGAAAAAACAGCGGAACAGAGCTGCGGATGCGTCCCGCCCGAACCGGAAGAATCACAGGACCGGCTCGAACGCACCATCCTCGCCGTCGACGACGTCCCGCTCAACCTCAAGGTACTGGAAGCCATCCTTTCCGGATTCGGATGCACCGTCCATACGGCATCCGGCGCGGACGATGCGCTGGACCAGCTCCGGAAATACCGCGTGGACGCCGTCCTGACCGACATCTGGATGCCCGGAGTCAACGGCTGCGCCCTGGCGGCTGAAATCCGCCGTCATCCCGAATGGAACGGAATCCGGATCGCCGCCATCTCGGCCGATGTAACAAACGACCAGCATTTCGACATGAGTCATTTTGACTCCGTCCTGAGCAAGCCCGTCACCATCGGAAAGCTGAAAGACCTGATGCGGAAGATTCCCGATTCCGGGGAAAAATCGTAATCGGTCAGTCCAGCCGAGGGCGGATCGGCCAGTTTTTGATGTCGCGGGAGAAGCAAGGCGGCACGGTCGAAGCGCTTTAGACGCTGAGCGCGCAGGAGCGGGAAAGCGGCGAGAAAAAATTCGAGCCGTCGCCCCCGACGAGCACTAAGGCCGCGTTTTTCTTGCGGCCGCCGGATCCAGGAAACCTCTGCAATGGAACGAGACATTGCCGGCCTGCAGGGAATTCTGAAGGAATTCCGGAAAACCACGATCCATGCGGCTGTTTGGAACTCGGAATAACTTCAGTCCCTTTGCAGGATGGAGCAGGACTGACCGATCATAATCAATCATTACGCCTCCGATTTTTTCATCAGGGCGCTTGACATTTTGCAAATAGATGTTACATTTATTTAGAAAGAACATTCATGATGCAGATGGAAACGAAATCACAGGAATACAGGGAATTTCAGAAAATCTGCCGGACCTGCGGATGGAAATGCACTCCGCAGCGGTGGGGAATCTGGAAATACCTGAACGGCAACCGGACTCACCCGGCGGTGGAAGCCGTCTGGGAACATGTGCGCCGGGAAATTCCCACCATCACGCGGGAAAGCGTCTACCGCATCCTGAACGAATTCGTTTCACACGGGCTTCTGGGGAGGATCGACCAGATCGAGCTGGCGCGCTACGACACGAATCTTGCGTGGCACGGGCACTTCATCTGTTCGGAATGCGGGAAGATCATCGATTTCCCCTCGGAATATCTGAAAACGCTTTCCTCGGATTCTGAATTCGGGAAGGTCGACAAAGTGGAATTGAGAGTGGTCGGAACCTGTTCCGACTGCCGTAAGAACCATAAGCTCCAAACAAAAAAAGGAGAGAAGACAAGATGATGAAGAAGAAAAGACTGTTTCTGGGAGCGCTGTTCCTGTCGGCGGCCACAATGGCCGCGGGAACATGCCCCTCAAACGGTGAAAAACCATGCACGAACGGGGGAAACGACATGAAAAAAACAGAAATGAAGGCATGTCCGCCGGACTGCAGCAAGCCCTGCTGCAAGGCGCCGGCCGTCACGCCGGACAAGCTCACGAACAACGCCGGAATTCCGATTCCGGACAACCAGAATTCTCTCACGGCGGGACCGCGCGGCCCGATCCTTCTGGAGGACTCCTGGCTCATTGAAAAGCTGGCGAACTTCAACCGCGAAGTGATTCCGGAACGGCGCATGCACGCCAAGGGCGCCGGCGCATTCGGAACCTTCACCGTCACGAACGACGTGACAAAATTCACGCGCGCAAAACTGTTCGACAAAGTCGGCAAGAAAACCGACGTGTTCGTCCGCTTCTCGACGGTCGCCGGATTCCGCGGCGCCGCCGATGCCGAACGCGACATCCGCGGCTTTGCCGTGA
>CAZHPP010000176.1:0-7771 GCA_964534535.1 uncultured Victivallales bacterium
CGGGGGTCGACGGCTCGAATTTTTTCTCGCCGCTTTCTCGCAAAGCCTCGAAAGTACTCTTCCCCGCTCCTGCGCGCTCAGCGCTGACGCGCTTCGCCCGTGCCGACTTATCTCATGTACTGACTGATTTCAGAAACCGGGAATGCAGAAGGTGTCCATCCCGTCCATCCCGTCCGGGAGAAATTCCGCCGCCGCGGAAACAGGCTCAGATTTCTGCGCAGAAATTGAAATTTTTTCAAAAAAAGTAACTGTTTTGGTTTGCATTTTAGAACTTTAAGTTTATATTAAGACTCAGCAAGCCGGTCTGTGAGGTGTTCGGGGGGGCGTCTCACAGGTCGGCTTCTTATTTTTTCGTGGTGCGGCGGGAGGGAACGGCGTCGAGCGGATTTTCCGGCCAGTTGTGCTTGGGATAGCGTCCGCGCATCTCCTTCCGGACCAGAAAATAGCTTCCGCGCCAGAATCCGGCGAGGTCGCGCGTGGTCTGGATGGGGCGCATGGCGGGGGAAAGCATCTGGACGGCCACGGCGATCCGGCCGCCTGCGAGCCGCGGCGTTTCCATCAGTCCGAAGATTTCCTGAAGTTTCACGGGAAGCAGAGGGATTCCATCGGACGGGGAATAGTCCACGCGGATTGCGGAGCCGCTCGGCACCGTGATGCGTTCGGGGGCTTCGCGGTCGAGCGTCTGCTTCTGCCGATGGTCGAGCCTTGCGAGCAGGGCCGAATGCAGGTCGAGTCCGGCCAGTCCGGAAACGCCCGTGATTCCGTCGAGAAACGGCGCGAGCCAGTCTTCGAGCGAATTCATCAGCGCTTCATCGGAAAAGTCGGGAAGCCCCGAATCGGGCATGTTTCTGTGGAGGAAGTTCACGCGTTCGCGGAGCGACTCTCCGCCTTTTCCGAACGGCAGGACGGCGATTCCGCATTCGCGGATTCCCTGCAGGAGGACAGCCAGCACGCGTTCCCGCGGGGCGGTGTTCATGGCGGGGCGGCGGTCGACGGTCATTTCGCCGATTTTTGTGAGGCGTTCGGCCGTGACGGCTTTTTTTGCGGAGTTCCAGACGATTTCGAAGTCGTGCGTGATGAGTTCGGGGGAGACGGCTTCCAGGTCGGCTGGGTCGAGCGGGGCGGCGGAATAGATGGTCTGTCTGGCGCCTTCACCCTCGACGTCCGCCGCGGCGATCAGGTCGAATCCGGCCAGATGGTCGCGGTACCGGAGTCTGGCGCCGGTGCCGTTGGAAAGCGCATAGTCGCCGGAGCCGTGAGCGCGGGAAAAGCCGATGCGGTCGGGGAAGGCGAGCGCCAGGACGAGTCCGGTCCGGGAAGCGTCCGGATGCGAATCCCGGATTCCCGCCAGACGTTCGGTCCGGAGTGCGGATTCGAGTTCGGGACCGTGAAAGTTCGAGCCGGAAAGCAGCGGATGCGTGCGGAGGTCGCAGGTCTCCCGCAGCAGGAAGCCGCGTTCGGTCAGGATTGCGGCGGCACGGCAGGCGGCCGCGGCGGCTCCGGGGATTTTCTTTGCGGCGAGGACCGCGTGCGCCAGACGCGGATGCAGTCCCAGACGGAGCATTTCCCTGCCGTGCGGCGTGATCGTTCCTGCGGGACCCGCGGCGCCTAGGCTGCGGAGAAGTCCGGCCGCCTGATCGAGCCGGGCCTTCGGCGGCGGATCGAGCCAGCGGAGAGCCGTTCCGGCTTCGGCGAGGGGCGTCCCCCAGTTCAGCAGTTCGAGCGCGAGCGGCAGAAGGTCGCAGTCGAGAATTTCCGGGGCGCTGAACGGTTTCATGCGTTTTTCCTGGTCGGGGCTCCACATCCGGAGACAGAGTCCGGGAGCGGTCCGCCCGGCGCGTCCGCGCCGCTGTTCGGCGGAGGCGAGCGAAATGCTTTCCGTTTCGAGGCGGTTCATGCCGTTCCGCGGGGAGAATTTCGGCACGCGGACAAGTCCGGAGTCGATCACGGCGGTTACGCCGTCGATGGTGAGGCTGGTTTCCGCGACGGGGGTGGAGAGAATGACTTTGCGGAGGCCGTCGGGGTCGGGTTCGATCGCCCGGTCCTGTTCGGCGGGGGAAAGCGCGCCGTAAAGAGGAAGAATCCGCACGGATCCGGGCAGGGCTCCGGCGAGCTTTTCGCGGGCGCGGCGGATTTCGCCTTCGCCCGGAAGAAAAACCAGAATGTCCCCGGATTCCTGCGACTCCAGAATCCACTGGACGCGGGAAAGCACGGCGTCCTCAAGCCGCACGGAGGCCGGAACCGGACGGTAGAGCGTCTCGACGGGGAAGACGCGGCCTTCGCCTGTGACGGCGGGGGCGTTTCCGAGGAGCGCGGCGATGCGTTCGGAGTCGAGGGTGGCGGACATCACGAGGATCCTGAGGTCGGGACGCAGAATCTGGCGGGCGTCGAGCGCCAGGGCGAGCGCGAGGTCGGCGTGGATGCTGCGCTCGTGGAATTCGTCGAAGATCAGCAGGCGGATTCCCTCGAGCGAGGGATCGTCCTGGATCATGCGGGTGAGAATGCCTTCGGTGACGACCTCGATTCTGGTTTTCGAGGAGATTCTGGAATCGAGGCGGGTGCGGTAGCCGGCGGTTTCGCCGGGGGATTCTCCGAGAAGGTGCGCGATCCGGGCGGCCGCGGCGCGGGCGGCGACGCGCCTGGGTTCGAGCATGACGATTTTCCCGCCGTCGGGAAACAGATTCCGGAGCAGGAACTGGGGCGTAAGCGTGGTTTTGCCTCCGCCCGGCGGCACGCAGAGCACGGCGGAACCGCGGGTCCGCAGCGCATCCGCGAGTTCGGGAAGGACTTTTAGAACGGGAAGATCCATGATATTTTTTTGAAACTCCGCTTGAATTCGTCCGATAAAATTATATGTTATAAGTGATTTTGTCAAATGGGGGGAAGGAAAATCATGGCAAAAAAGAAAGCGCCTCCGGTCAAAAAAACCGGGGCAAAACATGGAAAACACTCCATCCGGCGGTATCTTCTCGCCGGACTGATGGTCGCGCTGATCGCGGCCTGGAGCGTCACGTACATTCCGGAGGAATACGTCCCGGAAAGCCTGAACGGGGCGTACAGCACCCTGCTGGCATCCCGGAACACGGTGATCGCGCGCAGCGGAATTCCCGTCTCGCGCTTCGATGACAGCGTCACGGTGAAGCCCGGAGGCGGCACGCCGCCCGTCCGGATCTACTTTTCGCCGTCGCCCAAAATTGAGCCGGGACTGTGCGAGTTCATCGCTTCGGCGAAATCGGACCTGGACGTCTGCATTTACGACCTGGGGCTTCCGGGCGTGGCGCAGGCGCTTGTGAACGCGAAGCACCGCGGTGTGAATGTGCGCGTGGCCACGGAGTCGGACAACCGTCATGAAAGGCCCTTGCTCACGCTCCAGAAAAACGGGATCACGGTCGCCCCGGACACCAAGCCTTCGCTGATGCACAACAAGTTCGCCGTGGCCGACGGACGCCGCGTCTGGACCGGATCCTACAACTTCACTTCCAACGGCACGCTGCGGGATGACAACAACGCAATCGTGATCGACTCCCCCGAGATCGCCTCCTGCTACAGGGACAAGTTCGACGAATATATGCAGGGGCGCTTCGGCAGGGATGCGAAGCTCCGCACGATGAACGGAAGCGTGCAGATGGGCAGCGTTCCGCTTCAGGCGGCGTTTTCGCCGTCGGACAAGATTTCGAATCTGATTCTGGAACACCTGAAGACGGCGAAGAAGTCGGTCCGCGTGCTGGCGTTTTCGTTCACCTCGGAAAAGATCGCGAACGAGCTCCTTGAGCTGGCGAAGCAGGGCGTTTCCGTGAAGTGCCTGTTCGACGGAGGCCAGGCTCAGAACCGGTACAGCCGGGACGAATATCTCAGCGGCTGCGGAATCCAGGTGAAGATTTCCCCGAACCATCGGGGAAAAATGCACCACAAGGTGATCATCATCGACGGCGACACCGTGATTACGGGAAGCTACAATTTTTCCTCGAATGCGGAAAAATCCAATGACGAAAACGTGCTGATTCTCAAAAATGCGGAAATCGCGGCCGTCTACAACCGCGAATTTGAACGCTGCTGGAAAGGAACAAAAGGATACTGACCATGACGATGAAAAAACTGCTTGTGCTCGGAATTCTTGCTGCGGGGGTTGCGCTCTCCGCGGTGGAAACCAAGATTGCGGTCGTGGACATGGACCGGATTTTCCGGGACTACTACAAGACCAAGATCGTGGAAGCCAACCTCAAACGGCAGGCCGACCTCTATTCCGACTATGCCTCGAAGCTTCAGGAATCGCTCAAAAAGCTCAACGACGAATTCGTTGTCCTGCGGGATGAATCCCTGAACGCCGTCCTGACCGATGCCGCCCGCGAGAGCCGCCGTCTGGCCGCTCAGGACAAGTACCGCCAGATCGAGCAGAAAAAGTCCGAGCTCCAGAACTACAACCGCGAAAAGTCCGCCCAGCTCCGCGACGAGCGCGACCGCGAACGCGCCAGAATCTTCGACGAGATACGCGAGGCTGTACGCCGCTATTCCGAACTCAGCGGAACCGCCATCGTGCTCGACCGTGCGGCCGTCTCCCTCAACAGCTTCCCCGTCGTGATCTACAGCAGCAATTCGGTCGACATCACGGGGATCGTCCTGAGCCAGCTCAACGCCGGACACAAGCCCAAAAAGGAAGACGCCGCACCGAATCCCGCTTCAGCAAGATCCAATCCAAACGATAAGAAATAACGGAGACCCCCCACAATGCCCGATTTCACAGCAAAACAGCTCGCCGAACTGGTCGGCGGAAGCATCGACGGCAGCCCGGACCGCACGGTCTGCGGCGTCAATTCGCTCACCCTCGCGTCGGAACACGACGTCTCGTTCCTTTCCACGATCAAATACCGCAAGAAACTGGACGAAAGCAAGGCTTCCGTGGTGCTGGTCGGGAAAGACCTTCCGCTGAAGGCTTCCGACGCACGCACGCTCATCCTCTGCGAAGACCCCGACCGCTCCTTCACGAAGGTCTGCGGACTCTTTGCGCCGCCCCCGCTCGTCTACAGGCCCGGGATCGCGCCTTCCGCGTTCGTCGATCCGACCGCGTCGGTCGACCCGACCGCGTACGTCGGCCCCTGCGCCGTCATCATGGAGGGCGCCTCCGTCGGAAAGAACACAAAGATCTGCGCCGGAGCCTACATCGGCCAGTTTGCGAAGGTCGGCAGCGACTGCATCATCAACGCCAACGTGAACATCATGCACCGCTGCGTGCTGGGCGACCGCATCATCATCCACGCGGGCGCCACGGTCGGCGGCGACGGATTCGGGTTCACTCCCACGTTCCGCGGCCTGGTCAAGGTCCCGCAGAACGGAATCGTCCAGGTCGACGATGACGTCGAGATCGGCGCCAACTCCACCATCGACCGCGCCCGCTTCGGCAAGACGTGGATCAGGAAGGGCGTCAAGATCGACAATCTGGTGCATGTGGCGCACAACGTGATCGTGGGCCAGTCTTCCGTGCTGATCGGTCAGTGCGGAGTCGCCGGAAGCGCCGAAATCGGGCGCGGCGTGATCGTTGCCGCCCAGGCCGGCGTCAACGGCCACATCACGCTCGGCGACGGGTCCCGTGTGGCGGGAGCTTCCGCCGTCGAAAAGAGCCTTGCCCCCGGGGTTTCCGTCTTCGGGACGCCTGCGGAGCCGCAGGACGCGTTCGTCGAGCGCTTCATGCTTCCGCGCAAGGTCCGCCGCCTGGAGGAGCGGATTGCAAAGCTTGAAGAGCTCCTCAAGGCGAAAAGTGTGCAATGACCGGAAGCGTTTTTCTTGCAATCGTAGAAACGTTTCTTTACTTTGCGCTCGGCGCGTTCATCTTCAGGATCGGCTGGATGGATGAACGGGACGTCCGGCGCTTCAGCCGGATTTCCATCGACGTGCTCATGCCCTTCCTCACCTTCACGGCGGTTTCCAGGGGATTCGCCGTGGAGGGAGTCACAGGCACCACGTTCTGGCAGCTCCCGCTGATCGGATTCCTGATCCTGGCTGTCGGGGTTCCTGCCGGATTCCTCTTCCAGCCGCTGATGCGCACGAAGACTCCGGAACGGCTGCGGTCGTTCCGGCATCTCTGTGTGGCGAACAACTATCTTTTCCTGCCGCTCATTGTGATGAAGAACATCTGGGGGCCGCAGACCATGACGTATCTGCTCATCATGAACATCGGGTGCACGTTCGCCCTGTGGGGGTTGTCCATTGCCGTGATGGGCGCCGCCGACTGGAAAAAATGCGTGCGCTCGGCGCTGCTTTCCTCGAACACGATCGCCGCGTTTCTGGCGGTTGCGGCCGCATTCCTTGATTTCCATCTGCCGCCGCTGCTTTCCAACGTGTTCAGCGCACTGGCCGGCGCGGCGGTCCCGCTGATCCTCTTCCTGATCGGAGGCTCGCTCTGCCAGTATGCCAAAAACCTTTTCTCCGATTTCCGGGACGTGCTTTACTATACGCTCTGCCGCATGATTCTGATCCCGATCGTCCTGATCCTGATCCTGAACCTGATTCCGCTGAACGTCTGGATTTACCGCACGGCCTTCACCGTGGCGCTGATGCCCGGCGCGTGCGCTTCCGTGCTGATCGTCGGCGAACATGACGGCGACGTCCATTACGCCGGACAGGCGATCGTCTTTTCCACGCTCGCTTCGATTGTCACGCTGCCGCTCTTCTTCCATTTCTTCTTCAACTGAACGGAGACTTCCCCCCATGTCGAATGCCGTTTCCTTCCTGGTGCTGGCCGCGGTCGCGGTGATGTGTCTGGGACTCGGGTTCTCCCTTGCGGAGAGTCTGTTCCTGCTTGGAATCCTGTTCGGATTCCAACTGCTCCTGAACCGCGTCTTCGACCGCAGGAGAATTCTTGCCATGGCAAGAAGCAGACGCGCCGGGATGATCGAATCCTTCGGGAAAAAGCATGACTTCCGCAGCGTCCGTGCGGAGGACTTCCCCGATTCCGACCATGAATGGTACAAATGGGCGTCCGATTATTTTGTCTCGCTCGGCTGTTCCGTGCTCGGGGATTTTCAGGACGCTTCCACGAAATTTTCCGCAAAAACCTTCACGCGCGTGATGATCCTGCCGGAAGGCCGCGGCACCGTTTCCATCACGCAGATGGTTCTGCCCCGAACCATGAATCTCGTGATGCACTTTCTGGGAACTTCCGGAAAAATCATTG
The DNA here is from genome assembly GCA_964534535.1 of uncultured Victivallales bacterium. Classification (GTDB taxonomy): domain Bacteria; phylum Verrucomicrobiota; class Lentisphaeria; order Victivallales; family UBA1829; genus CAZHPP01. Next base: position 7,169 of record CAZHPP010000176.1, read on the forward strand.
AATTCGAAGTCGAATTTTCGGATGGTTCGTTTCTCAACGTTTCCAACTTTTCGCGTGCGAAAAATCTGATTTCCATGCCGGAAAACGTGGAACTCCGGACCCTTCCGGACGATTCCTCTCCCGACGTCCTTTACAAGGCGTTCCTGCAGGCGGAGGATTCGCGTCTGGAAAAGAACCATGGCCTTTCCTGCCGGGCGGTCCGGACGATGGAGGAGTTTCTTGCCGGACAGGAGCGTCTGGCCGAACTCAACAGGGCATACCGGGAGTCGGCGGGCTGGGTTACGCGGGAGGAGGCGGCGCAGTACGTTTCCGGCGAAGACCTGGAGCGGTTCATGGCTGAAATCGACCGTCTGAACCGCGAACATTCCGGTCAGGGGAATCATTCACCGCACTGAACGGGATTTTTGTCCGTTCTGACCCTTATTTCGGCCGGAATTCCATGTTCCACACGAATTCGTTCTTTTCCCGGTCGATGGAAAAAGTGACGGAGAGCGACTTCCCGGCCGCAGGTCTGTTCCCGAATGTTCTCGTCGAATTCCGGCATCCGACCTGCTGCCGGAAAAGGCGTTTGTCCATGGGAAGCTGGAGGAAAACTCCGTAGAA
>CAZHPP010000177.1:0-7765 GCA_964534535.1 uncultured Victivallales bacterium
GCTTCGTTTCGAGGAGCTGGCGGTCGTGCTCGAAATCGCGGGGATAGGCGGCGAAGTCCTCGTTCGGCCCGAACTGGGTGGGGTTCACGAAGATGGTGACGACGACGGCGGTCGCGCCGGCGTTCCGCGCGGCGTCGACGAGCGAGAGATGGCCTTCGTGGAGGAAGCCCATGGTGGGACAGACGGCGATGATTTTTCCTTCGGAGCGGCGCGCTGCGGACCATTTCTGCATTTCGGCGATTGTTCTGATTATTTTCATGAGGATGAACCCTTTCCTGTAAAGAATTTGGATGCGGCGGAGAGGCGGGATGTCCGGCGGGCCGCACTAAGAAGGATAATATACTCCGGTCCGCGTTCTTTTTCAAGCTCTTGACATTTTGAAAAAATGGTGTATCTTATTCGAATGTACGGGACTGCGTGCGCACGGTGCGTGCGCGGTCATGTGGAAACACTCCGCAATCAACAACCCAAAAAGAAAACAGACAACATGACAGAAGCAGCAAAAACAGAAGCGCCCGCCCTGAAAGACGTCAAAAGCTACGTCGACACCAGTTCCACCCTTTCCATGGCGGATCTTCTCGCCGGGAACGTCCAGAAGAAGGAGTTCCAGGAAAACACCATCGTCGCGGGAAAAATCGTTGAAAAGCGCCAGGACGGCGCCCTGATCGACATCGGCTACAAGGCCGAAGGATTCGTTCCCTCGACCGAATTCCGCGAATGGGAAAACGTCAAGATCGGCGACGACGTCGACGTTTATCTTGAGGAAGTCGAAAACGAAAACAGCATGCCCGGCATCAGCCTTCAGAAGGCCTATTTCATCAAGGCCTGGAACCGCATCACCAGCGAGTACGGCGAAGGCAGCGTGATCAAGGGACTCATGAAGCACCGCGTCAAGGGCGGCATCATCATCGACCTCAACGGCGTCGAGGCGTTCCTGCCCGGCTCCCAGATCGACATCGGCCCAGTCAAGAACATGGACGACTTCATCGGCAAGGAATACGATTTCAAGATCCTGAAGATCAACCAGGAGCGCCGCAACATCGTCGTTTCCCGCCGCGAACTCCTCGAAGAGTCCCGCAAGGACAAACGCGCTCAGCTCCTCAAGGACCTCGAAGTCGGACAGCTCCGCAAGGGCACCGTGAAGAACATCACGGACTTCGGCGCATTCATCGACCTCGGCGGAATCGACGGACTGCTCCACATCACCGACATGTCCTGGGGAAGAATCTCCCATCCTTCCGAAATGCTCGAAATCGGCCAGGATGTGGAAGTCATGATCCTGGACATCGACTACGAGAAGGAACGCGTCAGCCTCGGCCTCAAGCAGAAGAGCGCCAATCCGTGGGACGGCGTGGAAGCCAAGTACCCGGTCGGCAGCACCGTCAAGGGCCGCATTGTCAATATCATGCCTTACGGCGCGTTCGTGGAAATCGAACAGGGCGTCGAAGGACTCATCCACGTCTCTGAAATGTCCTGGACCAAGCGCGTCACCAAGCCGGGCGACATCGTCAGCGTCGGCGAGGAAGTCGAAGCCGTCGTTCTGGACATCGACAAGGACAGCAAGAAGATCTCTCTCGGACTCCGCCAGAAGACGCGCAATCCGTGGGAAGTCCTCGCGGAGAAGTACCCCGTCGGAACCCACATCAAGGGCAAGATCCGCAACATGACCACGTACGGAGCATTCGTCGAAATCGAAAACGACATCGACGGCATGATCCACATCTCCGACATGTCCTGGACCCGCAAGATCAACAATCCGAACGAAATGCTCAAGGTCGGCGAGGAAGTCGAAGCCGTCATTCTGGACATCGATCCCCAGCAGCAGAGAATCAGCCTCGGCCTCAAGCAGATCGAGCCCGATCCCTGGGAAAACATCACCGAACTCTACAAGATCGGCGACGTCGTCAGCGGGAAAGTCTCCAAGATCACGCCGTTCGGCGCGTTCATCGAACTCTCCCACAAGATCGACGGACTGGTCCATATTTCCCAGATCAGCAAGGATCACGTCGACAAGGTCAAGGACAAACTCGCCGTCGGTCAGCAGATCGAGGCCAGGGTCATCAAGATCGACCGTGAAGACCGCAGAATCGGTCTCTCCATCAAGGCCATGGAAGAAGGCTTCTCCGAAGCCGACCTCAAGGCTGCGAGCGAGGAAGTTTCCGCGGCCCTCAAGCCGGGCGAAGCCCTCGGCGACATGGCCAAGGTCATCGGAACCCAGCTCGACGGACTCGACGTCGTCCGCGAACACAAGGAATAATCCGGCCGCTCAGGATTTCGGAGGAGGGAAATGTCCGATTCCAACAACAATTCCGTCTCTTCCGATTTCTTCGGCCTCGATTTCGACACCGTCTGCGGGAATCTTCCCGCGGACGGTGCTTTTTTTTCCAGGAACGCGCTGCTGAGGGCCGCGCTCGTCTGGTTCGACTCGCAGAATCCGGCCTCCCTCAGCACCTGCGTCCCAGTGGCAGGCTCCCGCTTCCGCGCCGACGCCGCGGCCGCGTGGACCGTCCCCGGAAAGCATCACCTGCTCCAGCTCACGAAGACCGCCGTCGCGGAAATCCGCTTCCGCCGGAACGAATGCTGGCCCGAATGCTCCGACAGTTCCGGAATCCTTTCCGGCTACCGCAAGTCCCAGCGCGAACGCTTCCGTCTTGAAGAGGAGATCCGCAGGACCGAACCGCAGCTCAAAGACACCGCCACGCTCTTCCCCGAATATGAAGTCTGGAACTATGACCGTTCCGCCAATCCGAACTACCGCGCCTGCCTCGAAAAGCTCCGCGAATACGAAAGCGCGCTCTACCGCGGAAGCCGCTTCGAGAAAATCCGCGCCGCAGAAGCGGCAAACGAACTCTGGCTCGTCGTGCCGGACGGCCTTGTCGCACCCGATGAACTCGCCGAAGGCTGGGGGCTCCTCTACGTCAGCCCCAAATGCAGAATCCGTGTGGCCAGACGCGCCGAATTCCTGCCCTGTTCCCCGGACAGGATGATGAATCTTTCCCAGAGCATCGCGGCCTCCGCCGCGCGCGACGTCCTCTTTTCCCACGGAATCGTCCGCGGCGACGACGGTTCCTTCTCGCTCCGCAAAGCCCCCCGCCGCAGAAATTCCGTGGAAGTGGAGAAAATCGAAATTGAACAGCACATCGGATAGCCGCGCATACCGGCTCTGGACCTTGTTCCACATCTTTTTTTCCGTTTCCGCCGTCGCGCTCGGCGGCGGGCTCGCCATGCTGCCCGTCCTCAACGACGAATTCGTGGAAAAGCGCAAATGGCTCACGCCCGAAGCCATGGTCGACACCGTGGCCGTCATGCAGTCCTCTCCGGGAATCATCGGCACCAACATGGCCGTTCTGATCGGATACCGCACCGCCGGAATCGCAGGGGCGTTCGTTTCCGCCGCGGGAGTCTTCCTGCCGCCGTTCTTCGCCATCCTGATCGTGGCCGCGCTCACGCACTCCATGAAATACGAAGGCGTGACCGGGCAGATCTTCCGCGGGGTCCGCGCCGGAGTCTGCGCGCTCATCATGGTTTCCGTCATCCAGCTATGGAGCCGCATGAAGCGCGGAAAGCTGGAAATCGCCCTTGCCCTCGTCGGATTCGTCACCATGGTCTTCTTCGACTGGAACGCCATCCTGCTCGTGATTCTGGCCGGAGCGGCCGGAATCGCCTTCCGTCTGAAACAGTGCCGCAGGGAGCTCGAAAAGAAATGATGCACCTGCTTTACATCTTCTGCCTCTTCGTCAAGATCGGCATGTTCACGTTCGGCGGAGGCTATGCCATGATTCCGCTCTTCCAGGCCGAACTCGTGAACAACAACCATTTCCTCACGAACGCCGAATTCGCCAACATGATCGCCCTCGCCCAGATGACGCCCGGCCCCGTCGGCATGAACGCGGCCACCTACATCGGCTACCGCGAGGGCGTGAAGGCCCTCGGCGGAACGCTCGGCGAATACACGGCAGGAACGGCCGGCGCCATGCTCGGAACGCTCGGCGTGGTCCTGCCTTCGCTCACGGTCGTGCTCCTGATTGCGGTGTTCCTCCAGAAATTCAAGGAAAATCCGTACGTCAGGTCGGTGCTTTCCGGAATCCGTCCCGCCATGATCGGCCTGATCGCCGCGGCAGTGATCTTTTTTGCGGATACTTCCCTCTTCACAGCTCCGTTCGCGACGCTGTGGCACCACCCGTCGGATTTCGGACTGGACTGGCGCGCGATTCTGGTGTTCGCGTGCGCGCTGGGCGCCCAGCTCAAGTTCAAATGCAACATCCTGTGGATTCTGATCGCGGCGGCAGGACTTTATCCGCTGCTTTCGCTGATCTGAACTCGATTCAGGGGACGGAAAGGCTCTTATTTTTCCGCGACGGCCGCGGCTGCGGCCATGGAACGCTCGTGCGTGATGCTCACGGAAATCGAAACGATCCCCCTGCGGCGCATCGTGGCAAGCGCCGCTCCGGAAAGACGCGCTTCCGGCGCACCGGATTCCCCGTTCCCGATCTCGATTTCCAGCAGACCGCAGCTTCCGCCGAGGCCGGTTCCCAGCGCCTTGGAAACGGCCTCCTTCGCCGCCCAGCGTCCGGCCAGGAACTCTGTTCCGGAGGGCGCGTTCTTCATCAGATCGAGCTCGGCGGAAGTCAGAATTTTTTCCGCGAAGGCGGAACCGTGGCGCTTCACGGCTTTTTCGATCCGGGCAAGTTCCACAAGGTCGATTCCCAGTCCGGCAATCATGGCTTCTTTCCCTTCTGCGCGATCTGCGCAAACGTTCCCGGGCGGATCCGGTTCGGATGGAACGGAAGCCGCGCATAGTCGGGATTCGGCGCGTTTTCGCCCGCCAGTGGTTCGGCTTCCGCAGCGTCGTTTTGTGTGCGCCGGAGCACAAACAGGTCCTCCGAGCCGGACTGAATCTTCGCGTTCAGCCCGATGCTGAACGCCGCATTCTGCGTGATGATGATATGGTCGAGCAGGTCGATCCGCATGGTTTCGGCGACGGTCCGGAGCACTTCCGTGAGCCGGAGGTCCTCCTCGGAGGCGATCGCCGTCCCGCCCGGATGGTTGTGCACGATGATGATCGAACGGGCGTTCCGCTTCAGGGCGGACGCCAGCAGTTCGCGCGGCTGGATGCTCATCTGGTCGATGGTGCCCTCGGAAAGGATTTCGGTATCCTGAATTTCGTTCGCCGTGTTCAGATAGAAGACCATGAACGCCTCCTTCTTGAGCCCGGCGAGCTTCATGCGCGCATAGCGGATGACGTCGGCGGAGCATTCGACGGTGCTGCGGCGTTCGATCTTCTGAAGGAGACAGTCGGCGCCCAGTCCGCGCACGAGCGCCAGCAGGACCACCGCGCTTTCGCCGATTCCGTCCACGGATTCGAGCTCGCTTTCCGAAGCGCCGAAGACCCCGGCAATGTTCCCGAAGCGCTCCAGCAGGCGCTTCGCCATGGGCTTCACGTCCCGCCGCGGAATGGCGTAGGTCAGCAGCAGTTCGAGCTTTTCATAGTCGAGCATGCCGTCATGGCCGGCCTTGCGGTATTTGAGCCTCAGACGTTCGCGGTGGCCGCGGGTCAGTCCGTCCGGTTCAGTCATGGGCGGGCTCCCGGAGAAGAAGGGTCATGGACTCGAAATGGGCGGTCGCGGGGAAGAGGTCGAACAGGCGGGAGGAAGCGATTTTCCAGCCGCAGGAAACGAATTCGCGCAGGTCGCGCTGAAGCGTGTCCGGTCCGCAGGAAACATAAAGAAACGCGTCCGCCTTCGCGCGGGCCAGCGCATGCCGGGCGGCGTCGTCGAGCCCGGTTCTCGGCGGGTCGGCCAGAATCAGGGAGCGTCCGGCGTCCGGCCGAATGCGGCGCGCCGCCTTTCCCGAATCCATGGCAATGAATTTCGCGCCCGGGACGTTTTTCGACGCCGTGTTCACCGCCTCGGGGTCGCTCTCGATTCCGCAGATTTCCGGAATTCCGCATTCGGCCGCCAGACGCGAAAACACGCCCGACCCGCAGTAAAATTCTGTGAAGGAATCGAACGAATGCGGCTTCACCAGCCGCACGAACGAATCCGCCAGCAGTGCGAACGCCTCCCGGTTGACCTGGAAGAACGAACCGGCCGGCACCTGAAACGTGCCGTGTCCGGGAATCTCCTCCGTAACGATGCGGAAGGGATCGCCCACGCGGAACGCGCCGTCCTTTTCCGTACAGCGGTACGTAACCTGCGAGCGGTCCGGCGAATCCGGAACGGAGTCGGAGAATGCGAATCCGGCGAGTTCCTTCCGGGCGAGCAGGCAGTCCGTCACGGGGACCAGCGAACGGTTGTCCTCCCCGAGATAGCCTTTCTTTCCGTTTTCGCACGTGAGCTTGAGCTTGTTCCGCCAGAAGAGACGCTGCGGCGCGGGCACGGGCGGTTCCACGGACTTCACAAGTCCCGGATGCACCAGGAACCGTTCGAACTGCTTTTGCTTCCAGGCCAGTTCACATTCATACGCGACGTGCTGATATGCGCATCCCGGGCAGATTCCGGCGTACGGGCACTGCGGCCCGATGCGCATTTCCGAAGGCCGGACAACGCGCTCGATCCGGGCCTCGGCAAAGGATTTCCGGTCGGCCGTCACGCGCACTTCCAGCGTGTCGCCCGGCGCGCCGCCGGGGATGAAGCAGCGCTTGCCCGAAGGCAGAGTTCCGACCGCACGGCCGCCGTAGGCCAGGGCATCGGGTTCAATGGTGAAAAGTTCATTCATGGTAAAACGTTCTGCTGAGTTCCGACCAGAGGTTTGCGCCAGCGTCTGCGCTCGCTGACGATCTTGAAGATTTCGCCCTTCATGCCGGCGACAACGAGCTCGCCGGAATGGGAGGTCGGGAAAATCCGGACGGCCTCCCCTGACATGGCGGGCTTGAGGTCCATGGGGTCGCACATGGAAAATTCGGCGCATCCGGGCAGAAGATACTTGACCACGCGTCCGCCCGCCGCCCGGATTATGCAGAACGATTTTCCGGAAGGATCCAGCGCAAAATCGGAAACCTTCTCCAGAATCCGGCTCGAATCGGCGCCCCTGATTCTCAGAAGCGTGAACACCGTGCCGCCGGGAATCCCGGAAGGTGCCAGCGCCCAGACCGTGCCGTCGTCCTGCGGAAACAGCTTCGCCGCGCCCGCCTGAGCCGTTTCCGGGGTGGAGCCGTTCATCGGCTGGGAGACCGTGGCGGTTCCGTCGGAAAAGATCAGCAGATTTCCGTGAAGGGCGAAGGTCTTTGCCGTCTTCGGGAACCAGTCGGGAAGGGGCGCCTTTTTGCCGTCCTGACGGAAAATCGAAAATGCGCCGGACCGGTCCAGGACCACGAACGTTCCGTCGGCCGGATTGTATGCGAGTTCCACAATCTGAAGTCCCGTTTCCAGCGTGGAAACAACCTTTCCGGAAGTCAGGTCGACCGTCCGGATCGAAGTCCCGGAAACAGCATGGATTGTCCCGTTCCGCCCCGCAATGACGGGGCCGTCGGCGAGGAAACCGCATTCGGCGGTTTTCAGGATCCGGAGTTCATGGGAATCAAAGACGAGGAAACGGGTTCCGAACGGCCCGCCCGCTGCGCCGGTGCGCTCGGCCGCGATCAGCGCCGTGCGGTCGGCGGACGGAGTCAGGGAAAGCACCGCGGTGCGGTACTGCCGTTCCGGCAGCGAAGCCGGAGTCCAGAGGATCATGCGGTCCGGCGGAGGAAAATGCGCGGCGAACGATCCGGGTTTCGGGGATTCGAACTTCCGTCCGGCCGGGAAGGGCTCGAACCGGATATTCGTGG
>CAZHPP010000178.1:0-7756 GCA_964534535.1 uncultured Victivallales bacterium
ATTATCCGCCCGGCACGGACCATGTGTTCGGGCCGCACGGCGCGCATTTTCATTCCCGCTGGATCACGGTGGAGGGACCTGCGGCGGGCGGACTGTTCGCAGCCGCGGGACTTCGTTCCGGAATCAGCTTCGGCGGAACCTGTCCGGAAGAACTTTTCGCCGCAGTGGAAATGTCAGTCCGGCGGGAATCGAAGGAAGAACGCAGGAAGACCCTGAATCTGGCCTTTGAAATTCTGACGCGCGCGGCGTGGGGAGTCCGGCAGGGCTCCCGGAACGCTTCCGGAAGAGCAGAAGAGGCGCGGCGGATCATCTCCGGCAATTTTTCCGATCCAGGGTTCAATGTGGAGCGGCTGGCGGAGATCCTTCATGCAAGCCGCGTGGTCCTGTGCCGGGAATTTTCCCGCCGATGCGGCATGACGCCCTCCGCGGATATCCGTTCACTTCGCCTGGAAAAAGCGCTGAAGCTGCTGCAGGAGGGTGGACTTTCCATTGCGGAGACGGCACGCGAATGCGGATTTTCATCGGCCGCATATTTTACGCGGGCCATCGTCTCGGCCACGGGCATGACGCCCTCGGAGTTCCGGTCCGCGCACCGCTACGGCAGGAAAATATAGCCGGGAAGCTCGTAAAGATCCTTCTTCGGCTCAATCTTCTTCCAGTCCGGATTCGGCTTCCAGCCGTTCGGGAGCAGGAATGCCATGAATGCCGCCGAAGGCCCGATCGTCTCCCAGACGGAAAATTCGTTCTGCGCCACGGAAAAGCCTTCCATGTTCGCGAAGCGGCGCCAGATCGGGATGGTCCTGCCGATGTATTTCCGGCACTCGTCTCCGGTCATTTCTTTGCCCCGCGTGACGGAATCGGGCAGGAGCGTGACGGAGCATCCGGCATAATGCATGTCGCCGCGGGGATTCCATTCAAGCTGGAAGATGGCCGAGGAAGCCGTACGCGCATTCATCCCGGTGAACGTATAGGGTGTGATCCCCGGCGGAGGCTCGACATATTTCTTTTCCCGCGTGTAGGCCGGCAGGGAAAGAAGCCGGACGGGATACACTTTCCCGAGTCCGGTGGTCATGGAGCGGCCCATGGGGTTCGCGCCCTGCATCCAGTCGGCAAGCAGCAGCGCGGCGGAACGGTATTTTTCCTCTCCGGTGAGCTTCCACGCCATGACGAAATATGCGCCCTTCACGGTCGGAATCGCGTTGCCCCACGCCAGGTTCAGGAAGAATGCGCTGGAAATCGGCCATTCGATATTCCGGTAGGCCAGCTCCTCCTGGGACTGAAGATATTCGTCCGCCCGCTTCAGCACCGTTTCCCGGTAACGCGTGGTCTGGTGCGGAAGAGCGTCTCCGGCTTCGGAAAGTTCGCTCAGGAAGAACGGCCGCTGGAAGAGCCGGATGTACGCCATGGAGCGTTCCAGCAGTTCCCTGTTTTCCACATAGGGCCTGTACGCGGGATCCTTCTGATACAGCCAGAGCGAGACGGCCGACTTGAAAAGCAGCGGCTCCGACAGCTTTTCCGGTTCGGTGTATGTGAATTCCCCTCGCTTCGGAATGGTGAACTTCTTCACGATGCGGTTTGCGGGATTCATGGCGTAATTCCATGCGCGGACGGCGGAAGAGTAGAAAAGTCCGGCCTTTTCCATACTTCCGGCAGCCCGGTATGCCCGTGCAAGCTTGGCGGCGAATGCGGCATATTCCAGCGTGCTTTCGCGGGTCGGCAGGGCCAGATAGTAGCGCTGGACGTCGGTATCCGGATTCGGATCAAGCGGATGGCTCGTCGCCTCGAGCCAGCAGCCGACTCCGCCCGCCTCGTTCTGGGCACGCCGCCACACGTCCACGCCCCAGGCAGCCTCGTCGACGATATCCGGGATTCCGTTGCCCGATTCGGGAATGTCGAGCTGGCCGTCGGTGAATTTCGCCGGGTCGGCAAGATAGGCGCTCAGCAGACCTTCCACGATCAGGAAATGATAGGTCCTGCGGTCGAAATCTCCTGCGTCCCACCAGCCGCCGTATACATTCTTGAGTTCGGTTTCCGTTGCTGTGGCGGCCACGACCTCGAAATGGCGGAGCTTCGGAACTTTCCCTGCGGAATCGACGAAGCAGCTCCCCTTTCCGCCGTACTGTCGGTCATTGGGCGGGAATCCGCCGAGCCAGCTGCTCCTGTGATCGGCGGCGAAGGTCCAGTTCGTATATTCCTTCGTGCGGGCGATTCCGGAACGCTGGTGAAAGAGTCCGCGCGCATTCACATAGAACGCCTTCCCCACGGCATCGGGCCCGATGACAAAGCTCCAGGAGGAACCGACTCCCGGAATCTGGATGTGATAGACGCCCGGAGTCCGGAACTCCGAAAAATCAAGCTGAAGCGTGGTCTCGCCGTTGAGCGGAAGCGGAATCGTTTCGACGGCGCCGGTCTTTTTGTCTTTGGAATTGAGCCTGTAATACTGCTCCTCCGAACGGAGAGTCATTTTCCCGGTGAAGACAACGGCGCCGTCGGAATTGCGGACCAGCCGGAATTCCGAATTCCTGAACTCTTCGACCGGCATGGCCCCGAGCGCCCCCAGCCACATGCCGAAATAGGCGTACTTCTTCCCCGCGTCCGCAAGATACCCCGTCTGATTCACCTTGACCGCGCGGGAGACAAGCGTTTCATCACTGAAAGTGAACTTCCCGGAAAGGGTGCCGTCCTTCGAGGCAAACTCCACACGGTCGCCGTTGGAAAGAGGCTTTTCCAGAAGAATATATTTCATGTGGACGATTTCGGCGACGGGCGTCATCATGATGGAAGCCCCGTCAATCGAGGGAATGCGCATGAGCCCCACGCAGTGCGGCCAGTTGTCCTCCTTTGCGATCCTCGCAGGAGCCCCGTTCACGGTCATGGCGAGCCAGCCGTGTTCGTTGAACCGGTCGCGGATGGTCTTCTGGTAGCCGGCATCGACCTCCTTCGCAGCAAAATTATAAAAGAATGCATGCGCCCAGCCCTGAAGTTTCTTTTCAGCAAAACGCCGGTCTGAAACGGTCAGCCGTTCCCGGTAATTCGTGCGGACCGCTTCGATCAGCGGCCGGTTGTAATCCCCCGCGACGGCGATGCAACGCGCCGTCAGCGGGAATATGTGGAGCCGCCCCTTCGGCAGACGGCTGAAATCGGGAACGGTAAATTCCGTCCCGAGACATTCGCCGTAGGCATTGACATATCTGGACTTCTCCGCAATTTTCCCCAGCAGGGATTCTTTTGCAGGCACGGCCATGGAGACTGCCGCCAGCAGCAGCGCAATTCTGAATTTCATGGTCTTTCCCCCCTTATGAAACGGAAATGTAACGGGCTTCCGGATTCGCAATGCAGAGCGCGCAGACCGATGCCTCCGGCACCATCATCGCGCTCGAAGTCAGGCGCACGGACATCTTCTTTTCCGCATCCAGCAGTCTGAAAATCGGGACTTTGAGCTGATGGTCGGGCAGGTCCGGATACCCCGGCGCGGGCCGGATTCCGGATTTTTCCGCAATGCCGAAGAATTCACGGTTGATTCTCCTGTGGACCGCTTCGGCGGCGGCCTCGGCCAGACTCAGCGCAAGAGTCTTCACGAGAAGCGCGGAATACTCGTCCGAGCGCTTCGAATATGCCGCAGCCTCGGAATCCGCCCCCCGGACCGAGACCACAAACATGCCCAGCCAGTCCGGAATTCCGGAATCCTCCGCCGTCAGCCAGTCGCAGACGGCCGGACACTCCGGGCAGTCTTCACGGCGGCGCGCGGTCGGAAGCTCGGTTCCGTCCTCCAGGACAATCGAATCGCCGCGGCTGTGCGCGGGGAAAACCCCGCAGGCGCATTCCGCCGTCATGGAAGTTTTTGCGAGAACGGTCTTCGCGTCGTTCACGAGATCGGCCGTGACGCAGGCGCACGGCGGAGTCTCCCACGTCTTCAGGAAACGCTCCCAGTCCAGCAGCGGCGCCAGCGCGGCGGCGCTCAGCGCGAACGACTCCGTGCCCGTCTTCCGCGGAACCGGATTCCGGCGCATGGAAACGCGGGCGCGCTTCCGCGCCTCCTCCGGGGAAAGGAGCGTCTTCGGACGCCGCGAGCCGTCCGCCTTCGCGAGTTCGGAATACCGTTTTGCGAGCGTTTCCGCGAACGGCTTCCGCTTCTCCGGATTTGAAAGATTCGCAACGACCGGAACCGCGCTCGAGGCATCCCGCACGCAGACAACAGGGAAATTTCCAAGCGGCGCAATCTTCAGCGCCGTATGAAGTTCGGACGTGGCGGCCCCGCCCAGAATCACCGGAATGTCAAGTTTTCTGCGGCGCATCTCCCGCACCACGTTCGCCATTTCCTCGAGCGACGGCGTAATCAGCCCGCTGAGTCCCACGATGTCCGCATGCTCCCGGATCGCGGAATCCACAATTTTCTCCGCCGGAACCATGACCCCGAGGTCGATGATCCGGCACGAATTGCACTGGAGCACCACGGAAACGATGTTCTTGCCGATGTCGTGGACATCGCCCTTGACGGTCGCAAGCACCACGGTGCACGGTTTTTCCCCTTTGTTCCGCAGCTTTTCGAGCACAGGCATCAGCACCGCAACCGAACGCTTCATCACGCGGGCGCTCTTCACGACCTGCGGAAGGAACAGCTTCCCTGCGCCGAACAGTTCGCCCACCTTCGACATTCCCTGCATCAGGGGGCCTTCCACGATCCGCACCGGGTCGGGATACTCTGCAAGGGCCTCGGTCATGTCGGCCTCGGCGAACGAATCGTCGCCCCGCACAAGCGAGTTCACGATCCGTTCCTCGAGAGTCCCTTTCCGCCATTCGGGGACCGTTCCGGCGGAAACGCCCGGCTCCCGGGCGGCGGGCGTCATCTTCGAGGCCAGCGCCAGCAGCTTTTCGGCCGCGCCCGGATACCGGTTCAGGACAACGTCCTCCGCGGCCTTGCGGAGTTCCGGGTCGAGGCTGTCATAGACTCCGAGCTGGGACGCGTTCACAATTCCCATCGTGAGCCCCGCGTCGACCGCGTGCTTCAGGAAAACCGTATGGATCGCGCCGCGGACGGCGTCGTTCCCGCGGAACGAAAACGACACATTGCTGATTCCGCCGCTGAATCCGCACAGCGGATATTTCTTCTTCAGCGCGCGGACCGCTTCAATGAAATCGACGGCATGATTGTCGTGTTCCGGCATTCCGGTCGCGATCGCGAACACGTTCGGGTCGAACACGATGTCCTGCGGCGGGAATCCGGCCTTCTGAGTGAGAAGACCGTACGAGCGGGAGCAGACGGCGATTCTGCGTTCGAGGGTGTCCGCCTGCCCGGCTTCGTCGAAGGCCATCACGAGCACGGCCGCGCCGAGACGCCGGATCTCGCGGGCCTTTTCCAGAAATTTTTCCTCCCCTTCCTTGAGACTGATCGAGTTCACGATCGGACGGCCCTGGACACAGCGGAGCGCCGCGCGGACCACGTTCCAGTCGGAGGAGTCGATCATCACCGGGACCCGCGCAATCTCGGGTTCGGAGGCAAGATACAGCAGGAAGCGCTTCATGCACTCCTTCGCGTCGAGCATGGGATCGTCCATGTTGACGTCGATCACAGAGGCGCCGTCGGCGATCTGTTTTGCGGCGACGGCCATGGCTTCCTTCATGTTGTTTTCGCGGACGAGCCGCAGGAATTTGCGGGAGCCGGCCACGTTGGTGCGTTCGCCCACGTTGATGAAATTGGAATATTCGGAATTGAAGGCGTCGAGTCCGGCAAGCCGCAGGCAGGGTCGGATTTCCGGCGGAACGCGCGGCGGCAGTCCTTCAAGCGCCTTCGCGATGAGCCGGATGTGCTCCGGCGTGGTGCCGCAGCAGCCGCCCGCAATGTTCACAAGCCCGTCGAGCGCGAACGAACGCATCACGGAGGCCATGTGCTCCGGAGTCTGGGTATATTTTCCGAAGGCGTCCGGAAGTCCTGCGTTCGGGTGTGCGCTGGTGAAGAAATGCGTCTTTGCGGCGATTTCCGCGATATGCGGCCGCATCTCGTCGGCGCCGAGCGAACAGTTGAGCCCGATCGAAAGCAGGCCCTTCGCGTGGGAAACGGAATTGATCAGAGCCTCGACGGACTGTCCGGAAAGCATGCGTCCGCTGGCGTCGCTGAGCGTGGCGGAAACCATCACGGGAACTTCGATTCCGCGCTTCGTCATGACCTCGTCGGCCGCATAGAGCGCCGCCTTGCAGTTCAGCGTGTCGAAGACCGTCTCGATCAGGAAAAGGTCCGCGCCGCCGTCCAGGAGGGCGTTCATCTGGACGAGGTAGGTTTCGACGAGTTCGTCGAACGTGATGTTCCGCGCGGCGGGATCGTCCACGGAAGGCGACATGGAGGCGGTCCTTCCGGTGGGGCCCACGTCGCCGGCCACGAAGCGCGGCTTTTCCGGAGTCGAAAATTCGTCGGCGGCTTCACGGGCGATCTTCGCTCCGGCATACGCGAGATCGTAAACCCTGTTCTGGAGCTGATAATCCGCCTGCGTGACGGCATTGGAACTGAACGTGTTGGTGGAAATGATGTCGGCGCCGGCTTCCAGATACCAGGTGTGGACGCGCTTCACGGCGTCCGGACGCGTGAGGCAGAGCACGTCGTTGTCGCCCTTGAGCGGGACGGGATGGTTTGCGAAGGGGCCGCGGTTGAAGTCGGCAGGGGTGAGCCCCTGTGCCTGAAGCATGGTGCCGGTGGCGCCGTCGAGAACCAGTATGCGTTTTTTCAGAAATCCGCGGATGTCATTTTTCGGCATTTTTCACCTGATTTGATTTGAAACCTTGCGAATCTGTTACTATATTACAGAATTATAATTTTTCAACAAAACAAGGGAGTAAAAAAGATGAACAGTGTCTCAATCGTCGAGTGGAACGGCCTGAAGGCCGTCAAGGTCGACGGAAAATTCGCCGACGCAGTCGTCACTCTTCACGGCGCACATGTGGTTTCCTACATCCCGAAGGGCGGAAAAGACCTGCTCTGGATTTCCAAAAAATGCGTGTTCACGGACGGCAAGTCGCTTCGCGGCGGCGTGCCCGTGATCTGGCCCTGGTTCGGATCGGCCGGCAAGCCGAGCCACGGTCTTGCGCGTCTGACGGACTGGACTCTCACCGGCTCCATGCTCTGCGACTGCGGAAGCGTCAGACTTGATTTCTCCTTCACGCCCGTCCAGCCCGAATGGAAGTTCCTTTCCGCAAAGCTCTCCGTCACGATCGGAAAGAAACTCAAGCTGGAGCTCACCTCCCTCAACAGCGGCACGAAGGATTATTCGCTCACGCAGGCCTTCCACACCTATTTCGCCGTTTCCGACGTCAGCAAAGTCCGCGTGACCGGACTCGAAGATGCCGAATATCTTGACCGCGTCGCGGGCGACACCAAGCGCCAGTCCGGCGCCATCACCTTCGATTCCGAGACCGACCGCTGCTACATTTCCACCGCGGACGCCGTCATCGACGATCCCGGATTCGGACGCAGGATCCGCATTGCGAAAAGCAATTCCGGCTCGACCGTCGTCTGGAATCCATGGATCGAAAAGGCCCGCAAGATGGCCGACTTCGGCGACGAGGAATATCCGGAAATGCTCTGCGTGGAAACGGCATGCGCCTTCGACCAGGCCGTCACGCTGAAGCCCGGTGTTCCGTACACCATGACATCCGTCATTTCCGCGGAGTAAGAAAAGGTCCGCACTTCCGCCGGAGGGCTTCGTCCTTTCCGGCGGACAATCTGATTCCTTTGTCGGCATGCAGACGGGAACCGCATCGGCGGTTC
>CAZHPP010000179.1:0-7701 GCA_964534535.1 uncultured Victivallales bacterium
TCCCGTAAGAAAAGTCAGAAACTTCCGTGATTTCCTTCCGCTGTGCCTGCTTCTTCCTCCAGTATTCCACTGCAAGAATCGCAATGCCGCCGAAAAACAGCGCCCGCCATTTGTAATATACACAACTTTATGGGGGGGTTCGTGAGAATGTCCCATAAAGTTGTTCCTTTTTTCTTCTTGCCTGTCAAGCCCCATTAAAATATCCAATCTGTTTGCCTCAGTTCAGACTTGCCTGCAGAAGTCCTCCGGCTTCCTTGCTTACAATGGCCGCATGATGAACCGGATCGGCGTACCAGTTGGGATGCAGCGTTCCAGCACGGTCAATCTCGGAGAAAATCTGGGCAAGAACGGTTTCAATTTTCATGATTGGAACACTCTTTCTTTTATGAGAATGAATTTATAGATTCAAGTCTCGTGTTTGTATTTTTTGTCGATTGACATCCTGAACTTCCGGCAAAACTATTGGAGGACCGACATGAAAACATTGGAAGAACTGGTTACAGAAGCTTGGACGCAACCGCGAAATGATTATAACAATCAGCAAAACAGTCAAAAGGATTCCCGACAGAGGCACCAAAACAATTTGTTAAATTTATTTCTGAAAACAGTTCGAACTGCTGCAGAGAATGTCTCAGTCATAATGGGAAAATTTACGCTGCCGATGATCCGGACAAGTCTGATCTGCCGCTTCATCCTAAGCATTGTTGCATAAATTAATATTGTAATAATGAAAAATTAGATTATATTATCTGCATCAATCATAAGCGAGGTGCAGATGAAAACAATACGAATTCAAATATCGGAATCGGAACGGCAAGAATTATTCCTGCTGCGTCAAAAATCTGGAGATTATCGCAGCGAACGAGCGTTGGCCGTATTGCATTGTGCCGATGGAAAACGGCCCCGGCAAATTGCGGATATGCTAAAACGGTCTTCTCAAGCAATCTGTCAATGGTTGCACGCCTATCAAAAGGATGGTCTCGCCGGACTGGACAAAGATTATTCTCCTGGACGTCCCAGTGTGCGTAAGGAGAAATTGATTCCGCATCTTTCGGAATATCTGGCAAAATCGCCTCGCGATTTCGGTTGGGGAGAGGACGTTTGGAGTGTTAAGGTTCTGATGGCACAATTTAAAAAAGAAAATGGATTTGCCATCAGTCGCTACACCATAATTCGCGCATTGTACGATGGTGGCTTTACCGCCAAGCGAGCAAAGAAGACAACACCGGCACATGCGCCGAGCAAAGAGGAGAAGCTTCAACGTGTGCAGGAAATTGCCTCTGAAATTGCCGGACTTCGCTGTAACGGAGATGTTGAAGTGATGTTTTTGGATGAAAGTCATTTCTCCACCGATCCTTATGTGGTTCGAGGTTGGAGCAAGCGAGGACAAACTTTTTTCCCTCCCGACTCCGACGAAACGCGAGAGTTGCACGATATTTGGGGCATACGCTCCGGAAAACGATGGTTTTTACTGGAAGAGTTCTGTTAAAAGCGGGAACCCGTCCTTCCGGGCATTTCTTCACCAGCTTCGGGCACATGCGGCAGAAAAAACACTGGCGCTAATTCTCGACAATGCTTCCATTCATCATGCCAAGGCAATCAAAAAATTCACCGAAGTTCATTCTGAGGTGAAGATACTTCATCTTGCTCCATATTCTCCCGAATACAACCCAATTGAGCAGGTCTGGCGCTGGCTAAAACCGCTTGTTCACGCAGCCAAGACAATCAACGGTGGAATTTCCGAACTTCTGAGCCGTGTCAGGAAAGTCATGTCGGCAAAAATCAACGGAAGACTCGCCACTCCTTTGAATGTCGGATTGGGCATCTGGAAATTATTAATATAATTATTTATGCAACAATGCTTAATTGTCGTTGTCACTATGAGACAGTAGAAGATAACCCGGAGATACAAACTACCTTTATAAGAGAGACACCGCTGTGTATTCGTTAATTACAATCACTTAATAAATATGCAGAGAAAATTAAAAATATTTACACTTTTTATGTTCCGAAGCCGGCGCGGAGCACGGAGTGACCGGACTCCCGGAATTGTTTTCCGGCGGAAAACAGTCAATGTTTATTGCGGAGCATATTATTTTTAATTTTTCATGCTTGACAAGTTTCTGATGTATGCTATATTTAATTATAACAGAAATTGAAACAGAACAGAGAGGAGGGAAAATAAACCGCACAGGATGTAAATAACGTCAGTCTGCCGGGAAGAAATGTCATGAAATGGAAAAAAATCTTTGTCAGAAAAGGAGCATCGGATGAAGACAAAGGAACATGATTTTACACTTATAGAACTGCTGGTTGTTATTGCCATAATAGCAATTTTGGCCGGCCTCCTGCTTCCTGCGCTTCAGAAGGCCAGAAGCACGGCACGTTCAGCCAGCTGCAAAAACAATCTGAAACAACTGTCCCTCAGCTGGAACATGTACGCGGATACGTACGACGACTGCATAATGCCTTATTATAACGGTGCATATTTTCCGTCCTATTGGACAGAGGTATACCTTGCATTCGCAAACAATGTCAGGAACGGAACTGCCCTGAAAAAAGATGCGCCGAGACTTCTGACATGTCCCGGAGATGCCGATCCGATTTCATTCTGGAGCTATGTGTCGACTCCGCTGAGTTACGGATACAACCGATATTTTACCATGAAAAACGATCCGAACCTTTCGCTGTGTCCCGGAAAGGACGTACAGAAACGGGTTTCTGTCCGCAGGGCGGCCGCCACAACCGTAATTTTCGGCGACAATTACGGCGGCACTCTCAAGACAAATATCGCATACGGAAGCGGCACATGGTCCACACTCAGAAGGTGGCAGACAACCGCGAATGTCGGAAATCTGCAGTGGACCAGATGCGTCGGCGCCTTCGGCGTCCACGGCATCAGACAGAATGCCGCGTTCTTCGACGGCAGCGTTCAGACGGTATCGGGCGGCTGGAAATGCCTGAAATGTCTTGGCAACCACGGCTTCAGCACAATACACTCATATGAATATTCAAACACTTATGCCACGGGATGGTAATGATGAACAGGAAACTTACAGCGGAATGTCTGATTCTCTGCATGGCGCTTGCGGCGGCATGCGCAGATTTCAGGATTGTTCTTGACAAAGATGCTTCGCGCCAGGAGCGCACGGCCGCACTGGAACTGAGGGAACATCTTGAGAAGGCTTCGGGACATAATGTTACGGTTGCCGGAAGTCCGGCCGCCGGTGAAAGAAACATCATTCTCGGCAGAGCTGCAAAGGGGATTGATTTCAGCGGATTCGGTCCTGAAGAGTATCTTATAAAGGCGAACGGTCCAGACGAACTGGTGATCGGCGGAGGCGTCCCGCGCGGAACGCTGTACGGCGTCTTTGAATTCTGCGAACGGGAACTCGGAATCGCGTGGCTGGATCCTGACTGCACATACATCCCGTTCCGTCCGGACTATGCGTGGAAACTGGATCTGAAAATCAGTGGGAAACCTGCTTTCAGCTTCCGCAATGCGGAACCGTATGTCGGGACCAATCCAGGCGGCAAAGTTTCAAGATACATGCTGCGAAACCGCAACAACAGTCTGATCTATATAAAATATGAAGGACTGCCGGCGGACTACGGCGTATTCAGGGAATGCGGTTCCCCCGGATCGTCGCATACGTTCAGCAGCTATACCGCCGGATGGGGGAAGGCGGAAAGCGAAGCCATGGCACTTTATCAGGGGAAGCGCATCGTGTCGCGCGGAGGCCTGAAGCCCGGACAGGTGTGCTTTACCAGTCCGCTTGCGCGCAGACTGTTCACGGCCTCCCTCCGGAAATACATAGAATCCGACCGCAGTGGCAAACCGCGTGACCAGTGGCCGACCATCTATGAAATTTCGCAGAACGATACACTGTGGGGATGGTGCGAATGTCCGGCGTGCCGCGCGGCAGTCGGAAAATACGGCGGATGGTCTGGAGCCCTTCTTGATTTCATCAATTCAACAGCAGACGGCATAGCGGCGGATTATCCTGAAGTCAGAATCAGGACCCTTGCCTACGGCCGGACTCTGGAACCGCCTGAACATATAAAGCCGGCGCCGAATGTGATCGTGCGCTATGCCAATACATCGGCAGAGATCGGATCCGTCATCTGGAACGGACGCGACCGCGACAGCATGCGTCCTTTCCTGCATCCGAACAACAGCATGCCGAGAAAACTTATGGAGAAATGGGCTGCGTCAGGCTCGAAGCTTGCTGTATGGGACTACTGGTGTCTGTACGGAGGCAAGGGCAAGTGGCCGACAGTCAATGTGAAGACGATCGCCGAGAACATCAGATTCTATCACAGCCTCGGCGCGGAGATGCTTCTCGCGGAATCGGCGAACGTGGATCTGACGAGCTTCCATCCGCTCAGAATATGGATCGGCAACAGGGCCATGAACCATCCTGACATGGATTATGAAAAGGAACTTGACATTTTCTTTGCCGGATATTACGGTCCGGCCGCTAAGCCGATGCGCATGCTGCTGGAACATTTACAGGCGGCAAACGACGCGGTGCCAGGCGCGATAGGCGTGCTGGCCGTAAAGGACAGACCCGACTTTACTCCGGATTTCTTCCGGCGCGCAGACGAACTGCTCAATGCCGCTGAGAAGGCCGCCGGAAACAATGCGGACATACTGTTCCGGATACACCGTGAACACGCTCCGTTCGACCGTGCAAGGCTGGATCTGATCGACATTATGCCCATGGCGGAGGCCAAAAAGGAACTGGTGCTCGGCCGTTATGAAAAATACCACAAGAGCCTCTGCACTCCGCAGTATATGGGAACGGTCAGGGGACCGAAGATGATCTCTGACATTGATGCCTATGTAAGCGGCATACGGCGTCTCAGCCGGACAAAGCCGCTTCCGGAACTCGGGAAACGGAAGATCATAGCCGAATTTCTGTGGAAGGATTTTACGCTTCTCGGCGAAGGCAGCCATACATTGACGGTCTATGATCCTGAAGCCGCTGGCGAAACATGTATCGCCGTGGACGGAACCCTTATCTTCTTCGGAGGAGGCAGTCTGCGTTCCGGAATATATGATCCGATCGCCAGGAAAAGTCTTGCAAGCCTTATCATCCCGCGTCCGAAACTTCCGCAGGATGAGAAGTTCCACCTGTATTATCTGGGGAAGGTGAAGCTTTCGCCGCATTCGTTCTTCTGGGCGCATCCGTCATGGGGAATCGCACTGAATCTTTCATGCGTGTACGGCCGGACCGGCAAAAACCATGAGGCCGATGTCTACTTTTCCACAAAGGTCCAAGGACCGGATTATGTGCCGGGATCGCGGAACCGGACGCTCTACAAGTTCGACCGTCTGGTTTTTGCGGAACCTGAATCATGATGCAATGTCTGCGGAGCGGCGGAAGATAAGCGCTTTGCCATCTCTGCAGTTTCGTGATATATTACATGAAACCGGAGACAACAGTCCCATGTGCAGATCACCTTCTTCGAAAACGGCCTCAGTGAAAACATATGCTTCCCATGACGGCAGCGCGCATGCGTCACGCCGAGGCGGCATTGGAAATGTTCAGGCTCTTCCGGAGAAGGCGCTCTTTTCGCCGGGTGAGAAAATCAGATACCGCAGCGAAAGTTTCAGACAGTATATTCTGCAGAACATTTTCAGCGGACAGTTCCCGGTAGGAAAGCCGCTGCCGGCCAGACGCAAGATGTCGCAGATGTTCCCTGTCAGCTTCGGGACAGTCAACAGCGTCATATCCGACCTGTGCCGGGAAGGCTACCTGGCGGCCGTGCCGAGGGTAGGAACGGTTGTGAAGTCAGCTTCTCCGGATGCCGAATGCCGCCGCAGAAAGTACCGAATCTCGATTTATTCCGGAATACTTCCTCCTGATGCATGGAATTCATTTGCATCGGCGCATGCCGGACTTGGCGACTTCTTCCCGAAGTTCGTAAATTCGTACAGGGAACTGGCTCTTCCGGCAAATACCGGCAGCCATGTCGAGTTCATCTACACTTCCGACGGCATGGTCAGGGAGATGGCGCGCAAAAAAATACTCCTGCCGCTGGACAATATCCTGAAGTCGTCATCGGTCAGACTTAATGATTATGATCCGCGCCTGCTGAAGCTGCTCTCCTTTGAAGGAAGGCTTTATGCGCTTCCGACATGTTTTTCCACCACTGCGCTGTTTTTCAACAGGGATGTCTTCGACATGGAAAATATTCCGTACCCGTCTTCCGAAATGACCTTTGACGAGTTCATGGAACTGATACGCCGCGTGTCAAAACGCGGCCCAGACGGAAGAATCGTCCGTTACGGACTGCTCTATTATCTTGAAGCCAACAGGGACTTTCTGACCCTTCCGCCTGCCGACGACCCGGAAGGAAACCGGCGGTACATTGAGGAATTATCACAGCTGTGCAGGGCCATTTCTGACCGCACGGTGCTGCCGTTCCTCTCGACAGACAACATCAGCAGCCATGAGATATTCCGCAGCGGAAAAGCGGCAATGATGATCGGACGCTATCACCTCATGAAAGCTCTGTCCGGCGCCGCGTTCAGGATCGGTGCGGCCGCACGTTCCGGACTTCGCGGCCGCGAATCGCGATGCGCGGTGCAGGGATTCGGCATCAGCAGCGGCGCATTTCACGGGGCCGAGACCGGAGTACTGCTGGGCGCTTTGTGCGGACATGACATGCAGGACACGTTTTACCGTTCCTACGGACACCTCCCGTCTTCCAGAAGGAAAGCGGCGCAGATGCCGTTCGGGGACGTATTCCTGAGCCAGCTCGACCACGGCGAACCGCTGTCCATAAACTTTTCCAGATTTGAGGACGACATACGCAGGCTGAACTATCAGTTTCTGTACGGGTTTATCCTGCCGCCGGACTTCCTGTCCGAAATGAGAAAGCTTGAACGCCGTTCGGAAGTCTAAAGCTCATTTTTGTAATATACACAACTTGATGGGGGGGGCGTGAGAATGTCCCATAAAGTTGTTTTCTTTTATTAATTTTCTTGAGTTCTTGAGAGTATGGGGAAAAAAGAGAAAACATGGAAGGGTGTCGAATGTCGTTTCTGGAATGCCATTCTGAAAATCTTTTGTCAAGCGTTCTGTCAAAACGCTTGACTTTCATAAGATGCTTATTATGAACGTGTAACGGCTCAGAATTGCGGGGGCGGTTCCGAAAACGGTCCGCCATTCTTTTTGCACCCCTCAGAATCTGCCTCGAAAGTGAATCTTCCTCCCATATCGCTAAAACCCGCTGTGTCACAGGGCATTACGCAATTTTCGACAGTGTGTTTGAAACACACTCAGAATTTGAAAGTCCGTCAAGAACGTCCTGTTTCCACCGTTTCCAGTCTGAGATTCTGAGAATTCTGCCGCCTCTCAAAAAAAAGTTAATCTCCACAAGCCGCTGATAATAAGCACAAATGCGTTTTTGAAGAATAACGGGGGTTGGAAAATCCAAAAGCGGTGTCCGTGCGGGATGCGAACCCAGGTTATGATTTTTCGGAGATTGAGTTCAAAAGTCTTAACGGGGCAGTTGTAACTTTTTTCGGAAAACCGGGTGCGGTTTGCAGCACGGTGTCCGCTTTTGACAGTCTACAAAGTTAAGGTTAATCTGCGTTTCCAACTCAAACCGACCTTCCGGACACCGTTTTTTCAGGGTGCGCTTTCGAACACGGTATAGAGAGTGTGATGGACAAAACTTAATTCTCGA
>CAZHPP010000180.1:0-7678 GCA_964534535.1 uncultured Victivallales bacterium
GAATTCCGGCCTTGCGGAACGCCGGTTTCCAGCAGTAGCAGACCGTGGTGTTGCTGATGATGGGAAACAGGCGGAGTCCGCCGTCGGAGGACCGGCAGATGCGCGCCGGGCCTTCCGGAACTCTTTCCGAGAGTTCCGGGGGCAGCGGCGAAAGATATTCCCTGATTTCGGGGAAGGCCAGCCATGTGGCGGGCAACTGGACCATCGAACAGCTCTGATAGAGGGGAGAAACGGCGGGAGCCGCGTCGCGGGGAAACGGCAGAACCTGAAACGGACTCCGGCTTCCCTCTTTTCCGCCGAACAGCAGTTCCGTCAGATGGTTCTGTTCGCTCAGGGGCTGTCCGACGCCGAAGCGGAATCCCTGCGCGGCGCCGGCGGCCGGGGCTGCGGTCCTGGCGCAGGAAGGCTCCACAAAGGTCCCGCAGCCCTGGCGTCTGCGGAGAAAACCCTCCTGTTCGAGCTTGTCCGTTGCCTTGCGGAGTGTGCCCACGGAGACGCGGAAGCGTCTGGCGAGGTTTGCTTCCGCAGGCAGCCTGGTGTTTTCCGGCAGGACGCCTGTGGAGATCTCGTCCAGAAGAGTTTCATAAATCTTGAGATATGCTGCTTTTTCCATGATGTTTTCCGGTCTCCGGCTGGATAAAATAGCACGGGAAAAAGTTTTTTCCAGCGGAAAATCTCGGCAGAAGGGAAAAAATGGGCACAATCCGTCTGCCGTTTCCGGGAGACTCTCCGGCTCAGACGCGCGTTTTCCCGAAATTCAATGCGAGCCCGACGAAAAAGCGCATGCCCTTTTCGAGCACGGAATCGTCAAAATCATAAAAGTCCGAATGAAGCGCCGGACCGTTTTCCCCCGTGCCGAGGTGACAGAACACGCCGTCCGTTTCATGAAGATAGTATGCGAAATCCTCGCTGCTCATGGAACTGCGCGGCATTTCGGCAAAGCCGTCGGGGCCGAGATATTCCAGCGCCGTGCGGCGCGCCAGTTCGTACCCGCGCACGGAATTCGCCGTCACGGGATACGGCAGGTCGCAGACAAGATCACATTGGATTCCGGCTTCCGAGCAGAGTTTCCGGCAGAGCTGTTCGAAGTCCGAGACCATGCGGCGGCCCGCATCTTCGTCCAGAAAACGCACTGTGCCTTCCAGTCCGCAGACGGAGGGAATCACGTTCGAATTGCTTCCGCCCCGACAGGCGCAGAAGGAAAGCACGCACCCTTCCGGAACGAGTTTCCGTGTCTCCAGAATGATTCTTGCCGCTGTTTCCAGCGGGTTTCGGGCAAGGGCTGGCATGCTGCCGTGTCCGCCTTTCCCGGTCAGTGTGATGCGGAAGAATCCGGCGGCGGCCATGACGGCTCCTGTCCGTGCGGAAATCCGTCCGTACGGCACATGCGGCCAGTTGTGGATCCCCGCGATGAAATCCGCATGCGGGTTTTCCAGGACTCCGGCCTCGACCAGCTGTTTTGCCATGGCGCGGATTTCTTCCCCCGGCTGGAACAGGAACCTCACGGAGCAATTCAGATTCTCCTTCAGGTCGATCAGGGAAAGCAGGGCGCCGTAAAGCATGGCGGTGTGTCCGTCGTGACCGCATGCGTGCATGCGTCCGGGATGAACGGAGGCATAATCGAGGGGGCGTTTCTCCTCCAGCGGAAGCGCGTCGATGTCGGCGCGCAGGGTCAGATTCGGGTGTGTTCCGGGAGAACCGAGAAGCGCCGAAACATCTGTTCCGAGGAACGGCGGAAAAATTTTCAGCGGCAGTTTTTCCAGACGTTTCCTCAGCAGGGCGGAAGTTTCGCGTTCCTCTCCCGCAAGTTCGGGAATCCGGTGAAGTTCATGGCGCAGCGCAAGCGCCTCGGGAAGATGTTCCGCAATCACTTTGTCAATGTTCATTCCCAAAACTCCTATCTGCAGACCGCGCAGCGGGCGAGCCCGCCGAGTGAAGTTTCCCTGAATTTCAGATTCATCATGCGCCCGGTTTCGGCCATGGCGGCAAGCGCTTCGTCGAAAGTGACCTTGGCCCGGTGCGGCGCTGCCCCGGCAAGCAGATGCGAATTCCAGGCCGTGACCGCGCCGACGGCATTGCGCTCGATGCACGGCACCTGGACATAGCCTCCGACCGGGTCGCAGCTCAGCCCGAGATGGTGTTCCAGCGCGATTTCAGCGGCGCACGCAGCCGTGCTGAAGGGGTCGCCTTCCGCAGCCGCCAGCAGGGCCGCGCCCATGGCCGATGCCACTCCGACTTCACCCTGACATCCGACTTCCGCTCCGGAGATGCTCGCATTTTGACGTGCGGTCATGGCGAACAGTGCGGCGGTCATCAGGCCGTCTTCGATTTTTGTTCTGGGAAGGCTTCGATATTCCATCAGATAATGGATCAGCGAAGGCAGGATTCCGCTGGACCCCGAGGTCGGCGCCGTGACGATGCGGCTTCCGGCGGCATTTTCCTCCGATGCCGCCAGCGCGAACGAATCCAGCAGCAGAAAGACCGCATTTTCAGGGCGGGCCTTCTGCGCGGCGCGGAACATTCCTTTTGCGCGGCGCTGAACTTTCAGCGGTCCGGGAAGAGTCCCTTCCGCTGACAGTCCGCGCTCCACGGCAGCGGTCATCGCGGCAATGATCCTGTCAAGACGCGAACGGATTTCCGGTTCGGAAAGCCCCGAAGCCGCCGTCTCGTTCCGGAACAGGACTTCCAGCGGGGAAAGTCCCGCTGTTTCGACGGTTCGTTCGAACGTGCCGATGCTGTCATAATGGAACGGAACGTCTTTCGATGCGGGAGTTTCGCCCGGTTCCTGAATGAAGCCGCCGCCGACGGAAAAATAGGTGCCTTCGATTGCTCCCGCCCTGAATACGGCCGCATTTGCGAACGGATACGGCGACTTTCCCGTATGGAAGAATGTCCGTTTGCCGGAAACGAGGGCGGACCCGTGCGGAAGAACGATTTCATATTCTTTCCCAGTGTCCGCGAGAAGTCCGGCGAGTTCGGCCGTGTCGCACGTTTCCGGAACCATGCCGAGCAGTCCGCCGGCTGCTGCGCGGTCGCTGCCGTGGCCTTTTCCGGTCAGGGCGAGCGATCCGTAAAAATGGATTTCCACCGGCAGATTCTTCTGCGTGACGCCGGAAAGCTTCTTCCGGAAGCGCCCGGCTGCGAGCATCGGTCCGATCGTATGCGAGCTGGACGGCCCGGGCCCGGTCTTGAAAATATCAAACACAGAATTTGAAATTTTGGTCATGCTTTTTCTCCGTAGAGTTCAGCAAGTTCCCTCTTCATCGCTTCATGTTCCGGCAGGCCGATGGTCTTTTCGAGCGTCCTCCGGTTGGAATGGCAGAAGTAGGCGAGGGACATCACGTTCAGCAGATATACGCGGTAGTCGGTCCTGCGGAGGAACTTCTTTCCCACGGCCTTCCGGAAGACGGTGCGGATGCGTTCGTTTTCCGACTTGCGGACTCCCACCAGCATGTCGGGATCGGCGGAGTTTTCCAGATTCGCCCAGGCCAGCATCCGCCGGAATTCGGGAAATTTTTCGTGGACGCCGTAAAAGCCGTCGAAGAGGATTTCCGTCAGATGCTTCGGATCGCGTTCGGCGGAATTGAGCATTGTTTCGGAAAAGCGTTCCACCTCCGCGAACAGCGACTGAAGGCATGCCGTAAACAGACCATTCTTCGAACCGAAATAGGCATAGATTCTCTGCTTGTTGGATCCCGTGTCCGCCGCGATCCGGTCGACGGACGCCGCCGCGAAGCCGTATCTGGAAAACAGGCGGATTCCGCTTCTGAGAATCCGCGCCCTGGTCCGTTCCGCACGTTTCTGCATGGGTTCAGAGCTCCTCCGTCAGCCATTCATTCAGATGCTCCGCCACGAAGGAATCGTCGTGAAGCTCCGGGTAAGAATCGTGCACGCGGGTGATCTCTTCGGACTGTCCGGGCGAAAGAGTCTCTTTCGGATTCAGACACAGAATTCCGGGCAGAAGCCCCTGCCGGTGAAGCACTTCATGAATGCCGGGAATGCATCCGGCGAATCCGTGCGCAGGGTCGAAAATGGCCGCGTTGCAGTCCGTGATCTGAACGTTCCGGGAAAGCATTTCCTGCGGAACGGGTGCGCCGCTTTCCGTCAGCGCGTGCACTTCGCCGAGCAGGTCGACGGCTTTTTTCGTCCAGCAGCACCAGTGTCCCAGGAGTCCGCCGCGGATCCGGAGCCTTTTTCCGCTTACGCGGTACTCTGTCAGCAGGTCGATCAGCAGATTGTCGTCGTTGCCCGTGTACAGCGTGACATCGCGTCCGGATTCTGCGGCGGCGCGGACCACATCGAGCGTGGCATAGCGGCTGAACGGAGCCATCTTGATCCCGAGCACGTTGTCGATCTTTGCGAACTCCTTCCAGAATTCGAACGGAAGAGTGCGTCCGCCCACGCCCGGCTGAAGATAGAACCCGATGACGGGCATGACCTCTGCGGTTCTGCGGCAGTGTTCCAGCATGGCTCCGACGGAGTCGTTCTTGAAGGCGGCCAGGCTCAGGAGCGCGGCGTCATAGCCGTTTTCCGATTCGAATTCCGCCTCCCGGAGCGCCTGTTCGGTGCGGCCGCAGACTCCGCCGACCTTCAGAATCTTCTTTCCGCGGCGGACGCACCATTCGTCGATGAATTTCGAGGTTTCGCGCATGACCGGTTCGAACAGCCCGATTTCGGGCCTGCGGATTTCGAACTGGGTCGAATGGACTCCGACCGCGATCCCGCCCGCGCCGGAATCAATGTAATAACGGCACAGCGCGCGCTGATGACGGGGCGAAAAACGCCGGTTCAGGTCGAGCGCGAGCGGCGAGGCAGGAATCACCGTGCCTTGCCGGAATTCGGAAAGCACGCTTCCGTCGATGTCTGCAATGGTCTTCATGCTCAGAACCTCCCGGTGCTGACTTCAAAGTGGGTCGGCTTGTTGAGATTTGTTCCGCCGTTCATGATCCAGTCCGCCTGCATGCGGATCATGGAGTCGAGCGAAACGTGCGGATACCCGAAGATCCGGCACATCTTTGCGGAATTGTTCAGGTATCCGAGGTCGCCGGACATGCCTTTGAAGCGGACTTTTTTCCCCATCAGCGCGCCGAACTGAAGCGCGGTCTGTTCCACGGATGCGGTTTCGGGCCCGGTAATGTTCAGAATTTCCGGCGGATTCGAGGCCAGTTCCAGCGAACGCAGCGCATTGGAATTGGCATCGCCCTGCCAGATTGCGTTGAAGTACCCGACGCTGTTATCGACCTCGCGGTCCTCCCAGACTGCGCGTCCGATGTCGCTCAGCACGCCGTAACTCAGTCCGATCGAATAGTTCAGACGGAACAGCAAAACTTTTGTACCGTATTTCTGTGCGGCATACTGGAAAATCCGTTCCCGGCCGAGACAAGACTGCGAATATTCGCCGACCGGGGCTGGAGGAACGTCTTCGGAACATCCGCCTTGGCGCACGCTCCGCAGCGGATAGACGCATCCGGTCGAGAACACCGTCATGCGGCTTTCGCGGAAATGTTCGGCTGTGTATGCCGGGACAAGCGTGTTCATGGCCCAGGTCAGAGGTTCGCTGCCTTCCGTGCCGAATTTGCGCCCTGCCATGAAGATGACGTTCCTGACCTGCGGAAGTTTTTCCACCTGTACGCGTTCGGAAAGGTCGCAGGGGATCGTGCGGATTCCGTGCTTTTCCAGCTGTTCCCGGCTTGCCGCATTGGAAAACCGTGAAACTCCGTAAACCTGTTTTGCCGTTCCGGATGCGCGGACTGCATTCACGGCCAGCATTCCCATGGTGACGCCCATCTTCCCGGCGATTCCGAGGATCATGATGTCGCCGTCGAGGCGCTTCATGGTTTCCTTCAGTTCCGGAGAAGGTTCCGACAGCATGGCGCCGAGTTCTGTTTCGTTCCGCATGGTCCTGTTCCTGTTTTCCATCTGCAGGGTCCCTTTCTTTGTGTATAAATAAAACCAACCGTTTTGTTTTAATTTAGCGCAGGATCGCCAAATGTCAAATGCTTTTCCGGAAATTGCACCAGGGGCTCCGGTCCGTGCCTGCCTGGGCCGGCATTGCGCGGAGCGGAATCTGTCCGCCGGGATGGGGACGTTCGTTCCGCGGTAAAAACGAGTTCACCCGTTCCGGACTTTTCGTCACGGTGTTTTCCTCTTGTATTTGATTTTCACATTCGCAATTTGAATTTTTAGTAATGTACAGGAAGTCCTGCAAAGATGAAAAGTCATGGCATATTCAGTTTAACCGAAAACCAGCCCGGAAAGGGCTATGCCATGACCAAAGTCAAAGCAGCGTCGGAAATGCCGGAAGTCAGGCAATTCTTTTGGTTCTTCGACGATATTTGACAGGAACGAGTTGAAACTCAGATAAATCCAAATACGAGATGGAAAAAGACCGACATTGCACCTATTGTTTAATAACCACAAAAAACGATAGGAGGACGCAATGTCGGTCAATCTCTACTATACTCAGCGAATCCGTGGATTTCAACAGCAGAGCGTAAAATATACGGCAAACAGTGTAAGATTTGTATTGAAGCGGACGAAGTTCCAGTGTCCGAGATGCGGCTGTGAGCAAGTGACAATTGAACCAGTCAGTCAACGGAGGATCCATGGTGAACCGATGGGTAGTTGTCGGGAGGTCTTCTTTGAATTTATGACACATCGAGTTTACTGCACGCGCTGCAAAGCACGGGAATTGGAACACATTCCATTCCTTTCTCAGCCATGGGCGCGAATGACCAAGTCATTGGAGCGGACGATATTGGAATTACGGCAGCACATGAGTATTCGTGCTGTTTCCGATTATTTTCATTTGCGCTGGCATACGGTCAAGGAACTGGAGAAGAAGTATCTGAAGAAGAAATTCGACAAGATACAGACGGCCCATATCAAAGCAGTTGGAATTGATGAAATTCATGTCGGGCGAGGGATGCAGAATGCTCAATTTCTAACGGTTGTCCGAGATTTGGAATCTGGGGCAGTTATTCATGTGGGGAACGGCAAGGGTATTGAAGCCCTTGCCGGAGCATTGGGAAAGTTGAAAAAAAGCAAATTGAAAATTGTAACAATGGATATGGCAAACGCCTATTCCACATGGATTTCAGAAAACTTTCCACAGGCTCATATCGTATTCGATCACTTTCATGTCATCAAGCTGATGAATGATAAACTTGACCTAGTTCGACGTCGGGTAACAGCAAAGTTGGATGAGGTTCAGAAGAAACAATTGAAAGGTCTGCGGTTCATATTCTTGAAGAACAATGAGGACTTGCCGGAAGATGCTAAGACTATTCTGCGCAATATGCGCGGTGATTTTCAAGATTTGGGCGATGCGTATATGTTTAAGGAAGCCTTGAGAACCATTTATTGGCGGGCAAAGACATCCTATCACGCCAATATCGCATTCCATCGATGGTGCAAACTTGCGGAAGAAACACACATACCGGAATTGCAGACGATGGCAAAAACCATTCGAGATAAACTTGATGGAATTGTCAGTTTTTGGACATATCGGCATATCAACAATGCCAGAATGGAAGGATTCAACAATAAAATCCGCTGGCTGATCAAACAGGCATATGGCTTCCGGGATTATGAATACTTCAAATTAAAAATTTACCAGTTACCGGAAATTTCGAGCGTAAAAGAAGTATGAGTTATGTCAAATATCGTCGAAGAGGCC
>CAZHPP010000181.1:0-7667 GCA_964534535.1 uncultured Victivallales bacterium
TCCCCAGCGGGAAATGCTGGTCGTATACGCCCCATGCGGAGGGAGTTCCGGCCTTGAGTTTCTCGAATTCGCTGTCGGAAAACAGCAGATTTGCCTCCTTCAGCGCTGCCCATCCCCAGAAATAATCCTGTGCCTCGATCATGCCGGATTCCGGTTTCCCGGGACTGGCAAGCCGTTTGACCGTGCGCATGGGATCGTCGGGTGTGATGTTCCGGATTTCCAGGGTGTTTTCGCCTTTGACGAGCGTTCCGGCGGGGATGCGGAAAACCGCGGTGGCGGCATTGGTCGTCACCCATTTCCCGGCGGCGGTCGCGTTGGAGTCAGGAAGCGGATCCCTGCCGGAAAAGATCTTCCTGCCGTTCAACCGGATTTCCAGCAGGGCCCTGCTGGGGTTCTCATCGTCGTAGCCGGTCAGACACAGCGAGGCTGTTCCGGAAACCGTTTCATAAAGCATGAAAACGGACGTGAGGCATCCCTTGCCGGAACTCGGACGGCGCAGCACGGAAACGTTCGCCGAAGGATCGCCGCCGCGGAACACAGCCGGTTTGAATTTCAGGAAGCCCGGCATCTTTTCCGGTTCGGCAAGCATCGCCTTGACCGGATCCTTCAGAAAATTGCGGATCATCGGTTCGTCCGTCCAAACCGGTTTCACGGACGGCACGTTCAGACCGCAATATATCTGAAGAAACGTGCGGATCGGAATGTTGTCCATCAGGACGCTTCCGTTCGCCTTGGTATAGGGGTAGATGCCCGAATGCGACAGCACATCGGCCAGCCGGATGAGCTCCGCCGTCCGGAGCGCAAATGCCTGAAGGTCGCGGTTTGAAACGAAGGATGCACGCGGATGACGGTAAAAATCGACGAGCATATATTCAAATTTTTCAAACATCAGTGCCTGTTCATATTTTGTATTCCCGGCGGCAGCGGCAAGGCCCTTGTCGAGCAGCGCGTAGATCCGGTCGAACATGGCACGGTCGAGGTGATGGGGATACAGCACCCTCCGTTGCGCGTGAGTTGAAAGATTTTCCCGGGTATGGACGTATTTTTTGTCATGCTCGTAAATCATGTGTTCGGCTTCGGTTACATAAACACCGCCCGGCCCGTAGACCGCGTTGTTGAATTCCGCCACGGCCTTCGCCGGATCGCCGCCCTGATTCCAGCGTGCGATGATCCAGCTGTCAATCGGATGCGCGCAGAACACAAAGGCGCTTGCTCCCGCATACGGGCGGAGCCAGTTCAGAATATCGATCATCATGAATGGATTGTGCCGTTCGTAAAAGGTGAGTCCGATTTTTTCCCGTCCGACGATTTTCCGCCAGCCCTCCAGGTCCGCTGTCACCCTCCGGTTGAGATCGCATCCGGCGTGCACAAGACACGGTTTCGTCGCCATGGTCAGACAATACCCGACCCCGAGATTCGGCGCCGCCTTAAATGTATCGCTCGGCGGAGGACTTAAATATTTCTGGTAAGCTCCGATCACGACTTGATGTTCCGGATGCTTTTTTACAACGGCCTTGGCCGCATCATTCATGAAATCGAACATGACGCGTCCGTAAGTCTTATGCGTCCTGTCGGAATTGGCGGCGCGGCACATTGCGCAGTGACAGTAGAAGTCCGGGTGATCGCCAAGGCAGAAATGCGAATCAATCGCTTCGTACTGGTCGATCCTTTCGGAATATGTTTTCAGCAGAAAATCCCGGGTTTCAGGTTTCGTCAGACACGGAGAATATTCTACGGCATATTTATGATCGTCAAGCGACTGGCGTTTCCCGTCCGCATGCATCATGAGCCAGTCGAGGCGGGTGCGCAGTTCCGACGATTTCGGCAACAGCAGCAGCGCCACATGACTGGGCTGGACTTCAAAAAGAAAATACCAGTCCGGCGACTGACAGGTCGTCGCAGTGAATTCGACGCCGCCGCATTCTTCGGGCGCGCTTACATAGCGCAGGGCCGGATGAAAGTTTTCCCGGACGGCCTGAAGCGTCAGCGCCGGGTTTCGCGGCGGTACAACGGAGGTGCGGCTGTCATAAAACGCCACGCCGAGCCGCTGCAGATACTTGAACAGAGCCGTGGTGACGGCAAAATCGTCCCGGACGGTCAGCTCGCCGCCGTCCTTCCCGATGGTCAGGCGGTGTCCGCCGGGGGCGACATCGCCCCTGGTAAAAACGAGTGCCCCCTTTTCGGCTTTCGGCGAGGCCGTTTCGACAACCGGCAGAGCGGTCCCGGTAAGCTTCCACAGCCAGCCTCGCCAGCAGTTCACACCGCGTCTGAAAAAATAGGACGCATCGGACGGCATCACCAGCCGGGTGAGTGTGCCGCCGTCCGGAAGCCGGATCGCGCCGCCAATCACCGGATATTGCGGTTCAATCGAAAAGTCCTGCATCCGGATGGTCATTCCCGGCGCAGGTTTGATGACGAAGCAGCTGGACACCGGGCGGAACTGCTGCAGCACATAATCGAATTTCTGCCAGCCGGACGAAGCGGAAAGAGTCTTGCCGCCGTATGGGGTGAACGCCCCCTTGTCAAGCTGCACCCGGCCGCTGAACCGCCAGGAAGCCGCGGGAATGAACGCAGAATGAATATAGCGCGGAAACATGAAAAAATTCTGCGTAAAATATTCCGGAAATACGGTTTCGGAAAAACGCATGGAGAATATTCCGTTTTCAAACGAGAGTTTGAAACAGTCCCGTCCGTCCAGATACCCGCCTTTGAATTTCGGGTCACGGACCTGAAGCACCCTGCCATAATCGATGAGATCCCAGCCCCGGGGAGCAACAGCCTCGCCCTTCATGACGACCGGAGTGAAGGTCTTTTCGGGTACAAGGTTGAAGCTGCGGGTGTCCTTTTCCGCGCCTGCGGCGCAGAATCCGGCAGCAATGAATGCAGCGGCAAATGCAATACTGCGTTTCCAACAAAGCATGATATATTCTCCTTAAATGGGTTCGATCATTGTATGACCGACAGTTGCGGTTTTATTGCAAAGACGTGATCGGAAATGTTCCGGCGGTTATTTCCATTTGGCGCTTTGCCACCACTGGAACTGCGACCATGTCCAGTACGATGGCGGAAAGCTGTTGTTGATGAGCATGATATTGGACGATCCGACGGTCATGGTATTGCCGGCCGCGGCCAGCACATTGGCGTGCAGTTTGTGCACCAGCGCCATGCCGGTCCCGGAGTCGGAGAGCAGACCGATCGCCTTGCCGCTGTTGGAGAGCGGAAGGAAAAAGTATTGGCCGTTATAGTACGAGTTGAAGGAATCCGCCAGAACGCCGAATTCCGTCGGCCTCCGGACTTTTCCGGTGATCAGGCCGAATTTCCCGACGTTTATTCCGGGAAGCGGGTTGGTCCACCAGGCGGAACCGTATCCGTCGCGAGTGCCTTGTCCGCCGTCGTTCCGGCTGAACATCGCGTAGGTGCTGCCATATCCCACTGCGGAATTGACCCGGAGGGAGGGACAGATGAATTTGTTCAGGTTGTTTGCAGTGCCTCCGAAATAGGCGTACGCAAGATAGTGGCTCCATGAGGTTTTTTCCTCGAAGGTCGGTGTTCCGTAGAGACTGCTGGAATTGGCCATGAGCGGAGCCGGGAAATAACCGTTGGAATCGTTGTCGTAGCCTGCGAGAATCATTCCCAGCTGTTTTAGCCGGCCGAGACAGACGGTGGCCTGCGCCCGCTCCCGCGCTGCATTCAATGCGGGCAGCAGCAGTCCTGCCAGAATCGCGATGATCGCAATTACAACCAAAAGCTCTACCAATGTGAATTTGATTCCTTTTGCAGGTGCCGGACAGGATAGCGTTGTCATTCTCATCACTCCTTCTGTTGTTTTGCGCCGCGCTTCGTCTGAAGCGGATGACGCATTGGATTATTTCCCGGAATTCAAATCGCGCACAGACCCTCGTTCCATGACCGAAGATGCAATATTCAGCATCAGCGGGTCACGGCGTTTCGCACGAATCCTTTCCACCAGCGTGCGAACCATCACGGCCCCCATTTCCTCAAAGTGCTGCGAAATACTCGTCAGCCCCGGAATCATGAACCGGGAAAAGACGAAATCGCCGTATCCAAGCACGGAAACATCCGCCGGAACCGAAAAGCCACGCTCCAGCAGTGATATGGAAAGCCGCAGCGCAAGATAATCCCCCAGGCAGAAAAACGCCGTCGGCATGTCATGATCCGCAGCCAGTTTTTCCAAGGCTTTCGGAATCGTCTGGTCATCCGCAGTATATGGAAGACCGGACTGCAGAAGATACCGTTCCGGAAACCGAATCCCATGCGTCGCCAATCCTGCGGTAAAACCTTCAAACCGTTGCCAGACATAGTTTTTTTCCGTCATCGGTTCACAGACAAATCCGATTTTCCGGTGTCCGTGCCCGGCCAGATAATCCGCGGCCAGCACACCGGCTCCGGTCATATCAGAACTTACAAAACAGTCGAAACAGTTCCGTACGGCTGCGCTGGATTCCACAGAAGACGACGGGATATTGAGCCTGTCGCAGTTTTCCCTGAGATAGGCGACGGCCGGCGTATCACCGCAGAGGATCACCCCTTCCGGACGGGCTTCCAGCATCCGGTCCATGCACGCTCGGATCGAAGCATGATACGCCGCTTTGTCCTGATTGGGCAGCCAGTCCGGCAGCGCATGCAGTTTGCATACATATCCAAGTTCTTCCGCCGTCTTCACCGCTTCGCTGAAAACCCGGAACACATATTCCTGGTTGACATAATGCGCCGCGAACGAAAGCACCTGTGTCCGTCCCGTACGGATCTGATCCGCCAGCGCGTTGCGCCGATAGCCGAGTTTCCATGCGGCTGCCAGCACCTTTTTCCGCGTCGCCTCAGCCAGCGGATGCGCCGATCCGCGGTTCCCGATTGCTACCGACACAGTCGAATAGCTGACCCCCGCCACCCGCGCAACATCTTTGATCGTAGTCATCCTGACATCTTCCCAATCTATGGGAGAACAACGTTGTTCTCCCGACTGATTTTCAAAAATAACAGCCATCCCAGGAAAAAATTCTTACTTAGAACAACGTTATTCTTTTTGTTAATTATATCATATTCGGCGAAAATGTCAAGGGCATTTGCAAAAAATATTTTTACACATGCCGATATCGCATTCCATAATGGCGCAGACTTTCGGCATATCGACAACGCGGCAAGGAAAGACTTCAGCAATAAAATCCGCCGGTTGATCAAACAGGCATATGGCTTTCGGGATGATGAATACTTTAGATTAAAAATTCATCAGCTGCAGGAAATTTCGAGTGCAAAAGGAGTATGCGTTATGTCAAATATCGTCGAAGAGGCCGAAAAATGGACTGGCACGTGAACCGGGAAACGGACTTTCGGGAATTACGGTCTCCCCCCTTGAAAACGGCAAATAATGAGTGGAAATTCAAGGGAGACAATGGGAAAAATAAATGGTGCTCGAGGGGAGACTCGAACTCCCATGGGTTGCCCCACTAGCACCTCAAGCTAGCGCGTCTGCCATTTCGCCACCCGAGCACGGGTCGTTTCATTTGCGAACAATGGTCTTTAATATATCCCGTTCGGCGGAAAAGTCAAGCATCCGCCGCAGATTTTTCCAACATATTTTTCACAAAGACAGGAAAAAAGCATTTCCGGCATTGCATTTTCCGCTGAAAAGTGTATATTTTTACAAATTTTACCCGGAGTACAGCCAACGTGACTTTCTTTCACGGAATCTACACTGACATCATGTCGGATCCCTGGAGCATCATCAGAGTGATGATCGACTTCAGCGTGACCGCGCTGATGATCTACTATATTCTCTACTATCTGCGCGGGACGCGTGCGGCCAGCGTGCTCACGGGGCTCATCATTGCGCTGATCGTGCTTTCGGGACTTTCCATCTCCCTGAACCTTTACGTCCTGAGCATCATCTTCACGAACCTGTGGACAATCATCGCAACGGCGCTCGTGGTGATCTTCCAGCCGGAACTGCGGCGCGCCTTCGCCCAGCTCGGAAGCAGCACCTTCCGCCATCCGAGCGACACCCAGCGGAAAACCATCTCCGAAGTCGTCTCCGCCGTCCAGCAGCTCTCCAGGACGAAGACCGGCGCGCTGATCGTCTTCGAGCGCGGAATCGGCATGGCCAGCATCAAGAACAGCGCCGTGCCGCTCTCGGCTCAGGTGAACTCCAAGCTTCTGCAGTCGATCTTCTATCCGAATTCGCCCCTTCATGACGGCGCCCTGATCATCCGCGGCGACATCATCGAAGCGGCGCATGCGATTCTTCCGCTCACCACCCAGCCGGAATACTCGGACATGGGACTGGGCACGCGCCACCGCGCGGCAATCGGCGTCACGGAGGAGACGGACGCCATCGCGGTGGTCGTTTCCGAGGAGACCGGAATCATCAGCGTGGCCGTCAAGGACCGCTTCGAGCGCAAGATGACGCCCGCCCAGCTCAGCGACTTTCTCACGCGCAACATTCTGCCGGCACATGTGGGAACTCAGAATGTGCTTTCCATGAACTCCCCGGCCGATGGAGGCGAATCCGCATGACAAAGACCGCCGACGTCCTGCTGAACAAACTGCCCGGAATCTTCCGGCTCGACTTCAAGCGCAAGGTCTTCGCGCTCATCCTCACCTCGATCGTGTTCTGGGCGGCGTATCACAACAACCGCGTCAAGCAGAACTTTCAGGGGGTTCCGGTCAAGATCACGCTTCCGCACGACTACACGCTTCTCGACAGCCGGAACAAGACGTTCACGGTGGCCCTCGACGTGCGGGGGAACGAACGTCTGCTGCGGGGGCTGGGCGGTTCCAGCTTCGAGGTGGAGATCAAGCCGCCGGTCGCCCAGCTTCAGCCGGGCATGCCCTACCAGGCGGCGCTGACGCCTTCCGACGCCCGCGGGCCCATGGGAATCCAGATCGTGGAACTTTTCCCGAAATCGATCACGATCCGCGCGGACAAGGTGATCACGCGTCCGCTGACGGTCGAACCCGCGTTCGATCCGAATTCGCCGCTGCCGAAGGATTACGCAATCCGGAGCGCGGTCGTCAAGACCGTCGTGACGGCCACGGCGCCTTCGACGGAATTCGAGCAGATCGGGACCCTCAAGACCTATCCGATCAAGCTTGAGAACATGACCCAGTCCTTCGAATATTATGCAAAGGTCGTGCCGAAGCCCGGGGTCACGTTTTCACCCGAAGAGGTGCTCGTCCAGGTGGAAATTGAAAAAGCCATCGAAGACCGCACGTTCCGCGGACTGCGGCTCAAGATTCTCGGAAGCGAAAAGACCAACCGGTTCAAGGTGGAACTGCCCGAAAACGTGACGGTCGACGTGGTGATTTCAGGTCCCCGGAAACAGATCGACTCCGTCAAGCCGGAACAGATCAAGGTTTATGTGGACGCAGGCGATCTGGACGAGCCCGGAGTCTCTACGCTTGAAATCGGCTGCTGGGTTGACCCGAACGAACTCAATGCCAAAAACGAACTCAATGTCAAATCTGTAAGTCCGCGCAAGACGAAAGTGAAGCTGACCCGATGAAAAACGCCCTGACCGCATTCATTTGTGCCGCGGCGCTCGCCGGATTCACCGCCGCATGCTCCGCAAAAAGAACGGAACAGATGCCGAGGACCAGGATCAACCTGGTGCTGGACATCCTCAAGAGCATGGAGGAAGGCCGGCACACCG
>CAZHPP010000182.1:0-5893 GCA_964534535.1 uncultured Victivallales bacterium
GGCATAATAACTGAACTCTCTTTCCAAGTCAGTGCCATTTTGGCAGTCTTGTCTGATTGTTTGCAAGTTCGAAATATTAATCAAGGGACGAAATGACTGCGAAGTCTGTCTGAAAATATTTCGTCAGAGCGTTTTTCCGAGACGGAATTCCTTCACCGGGAACTCCGGATAGGCTGCACAGACCGCACGGCATCCCTTCGGTGCGGAAACCTTCACATGGAGTCCGTCAGGAAGCCTTTCCCAGCTCACGGAAATGCTTCCGTGCGGAGTCGGCACCGTTCCGGACGCCTTCGAAAGGGTCCCGGGGCACACCTTGACTTCAAATTCGGCGAATCCCGGCTTCAGAGGCGTCACGCCGAGCGTCACGGCGCCGTCGAAATATGCCGGAATGCTGCTCCAGGCATGGCAGAGACTGCCCGCCTTCATGAAGTCGTTCGCCCCGTTCGAAGTCTCCCACAGCGAAGTCGCTCCCGCGAACACGAGCGGCTCGAAATCCTTCTTGAGCCGCTGTTCCGCGAACACCCTTGCTTCCGGAGTTTCCCTCATCAGCGCGCGGACGAAATAGCTGAGCGCGCTGAACGTCACGGGAATCATGCGCCCGGAAAGAATCGACTCCAGCACGCGGCGCTTTCTCTGCTCCGGAGCGATCCCGAGCCAGAGCGCCATGATCTGAACATGCTCGTAGACCGGCTGGTCCGCCTTGTCCAGATAGAGGTCGTAAACGCCCTTCTTTTCATTCCAGAACAGTTCGTTCACGCGTTCTGCGAGCGCGGAAGCGGCTTCGGAACAGCGTCTGGCGCCCGGTTTATCCCCGATCGCTTCGTGAAGTTTCGAGGCCGACCGGAGCGCTTCCAGCAGATAAAGGTTGTAAAGGCTGTGGACTCCGCCGTCGCACGCGCCGAGCGTGCCGACCCATTCGAAGAAGTTCCAGATCCGTTTGTCTCGGGCGGGTTCGTAAAGACCCGGCACGGAGGATTTCCGCTTCCGTGCGGAATCAAGAATCGCATCGACGGTCGGGAGTTCATCGCGGCAGAGCGCGGTTTCCCCGGAAAACAGCATGTGTTCGTAAAGTTCGCTGATCCATACGAAGGTGAAGGCCGGAATTGTGAGTTCGTGGCCGGAAGGCGCGCAGAGCGAAAGGTTTCCGAGTTCGGGAAAATAGCCTTTCCCCAGCAGACGCAGCGACGCTTCCGCAAACCGGAAGTTGCCCCACAGATAATATCCGTAAAGGATCTGGTTGCGCGAATCGTAGGCATAAAGCGACTGTTCGCGCCACGGACAGTCCTCGTAGTGGTCGTGCATGCAGCAGCGCAGCGTGCGGATCGAAAGTTCGCGCAGACGCGCATCCAGCCGGTCGTCGGAATGGAATTCCGCGGCTTCCGGAAGCGGAAAAATCACTTCGGAAATCCCGGCGTAGGCGATCGCAGGCGCATTTTTCCCGAAATTCCGGAAAAACAGCTGAAGATAACGGAGCCCCAGACGCCGCATCGGGAAAAAGAACATATTCCGCCCTTCCCTGCAGAGATAAGTGTCGATGAAACACCGCCCGGAAATATTTGAGCGCACCCTTCCGTCGTCGAGGTGTTCGCCGTGATGGATTTCGACCACCGTTCCGGCGGCCGCCTCGACTTCAAGCCGGAGATACCCGACGGACTCAAGTCCCAGGTCGACCGTCGCAAAGACTCCGCCCGCCTTTTCCGGGACCTTGAACTTCCAGGCTTTTCCGCCCGGCGAAAGCACCGGGAACTCGTTGTAGAACGCCGTATCTTCAAATTTCACCGGATAGTCCGGACGGTTCTCGAAAAGATCGCCGAAAAATACCGGACGGATGAACGGATTGACGGATTCGGGGTCGAAGACCTCGCCCTGCTGGACGAGCCTGACCGGCTTCGGCGGCAATTCCTCCAGGAGCGGGATCGGACGCTCCCGGAGTCCCGCCCATGCGCCCGACGGATCGGGACACGGCAGGACAGGCGCATTCTTCCAGGCGGAATCGTCATAGTCCGGCTCCGTCCAGGAATCGTCTTTGTGCGCATCGTACTCGAAACAGAGTCCGAGCTGGGCCGTCACGCGGATCGCGCGTCCGGATGTGAACGCATTCGACGGCGAAGACTTCCACGCTTCCGATGAGACGAGAAGAGTCTTTCCCTCCGATTCGCAGGCGAAGCGGAGACCGCCCGGACACACCTTGTGGGTGGACATTCCCTCGCCCCAATGCCAGACCAGAACGCAGAAGACGTTCCGGCCTCTGTTCAGCCGGACGGGGATCCGCGCAAAGGTTTTCTCTTCCGGATAATCCGGGAACTGGGAGGCCGGAATGCGTTTTCCGTTCAGGAACAGCGTGAATTCGGTATCGGCGGAAACGAGGAGTTCGGCATCGGCGGCGGCCGGCACGGTGCATTCGCCGCGGAAGCGCATGAAAGTGTCTTTTGCGTTTTCGTCGGAACCGGCGCACCAGATCCGCCGGGAAGATTCAATGGACGTCATGAAAAAAATCCTTTTCGGTTGATGTTTCTTCCCGGACGGCGGAACAGTTCTGTCCGCCCCGCCGTGCGGGAAGAAAAACGGGCGGAATCCGTTTTGGGAGTCCGCCCGTTGGAAGACCGGAACGATTACTTCATGATCTGTCCGATGTTCTTCAGGAACTCCATGCGCTTGGCCGCATCTTTTTCGGCCTGGGCATAGAGCGCTTCCGCCTGATCGGGAGCCGTCTTCATCAGGGATTTGTAGCGCGTTTCGCCGCGGATGAAATCCTGATAGCTTCCGGTCGGAGCCTTGGTGTCCCAGCTGAACGGGGCTTCCGGCTTCGCGGGATTGAAGCGGTAGAGCGGCCAGTAGCCGGCGTCAACCGCCTTCTTTTCCTCGGACTGGGTCTTGCCCATGTCGATTCCGTGCGCAATGCAGGGAGCATAGGCGAAGATGATCGAGGGCCCGTTGTAGGCTTCGGCTTCCTGGAAGGCCTTCAGAAGCTGGTTGCGGTCCGCGCCCATGGCGACCGACGCCACATACACGTAGCCGTAGCTCATGCACATGAAGCCCATGTTCTTCTTGTAGGTCTTCTTGCCGCCCATCGCGAACTTTGCGACAGCCGCGGTGGGGGTGGACTTGGAGGCCTGTCCGCCCGTGTTGGAGTAGACTTCGGTGTCCAGGACGAGAATGTTCACATTCCTGTTCTGCGCGACCACATGGTCGATTCCGCCGTAGCCGATATCGTTTGCCCAGCCGTCGCCGCCGACGATCCAGATCGACTTGTCGCAGAAATAGTCGGCAAGTTCATAGATCTTGGCGAGCACCGGCCTGCATTCGCACTGGCAGACGTCGAGGACCTTCTTCACGGCCGCCTTGGCCTCGGCCTGCGCGGCGAAGGCTTCCTCGGTCTTGGAGTTGTCCCAGAAGCCCATGGC
The DNA here is from genome assembly GCA_964534535.1 of uncultured Victivallales bacterium. Classification (GTDB taxonomy): domain Bacteria; phylum Verrucomicrobiota; class Lentisphaeria; order Victivallales; family UBA1829; genus CAZHPP01. Next base: position 3,405 of record CAZHPP010000182.1, read on the forward strand.
CTTGTTCAGAGCGGCCTTGAGTTCGGCGGGCGCCTTCTCGGCGGCGAGGATCTTTTCCACGTTCGCCTTCAGGAGCGCGCGGTTGTTGTCGACGGCGAGGCGCATGCCGAATCCGAACTCGGCGTTGTCCTCGAAGAGGGAGTTGGCCCATGCGGGACCGCGGCCCTGTTTCGTCTTGGTGTACGGAATGGTCGGGAACGTTCCGCCGTAGATGGAGGAGCAGCCGGTGGCGTTCGCGATGATCGCGTTCTCGCCGAACAGCTGGCTCATGAGTTTCACATACGGAGTTTCGCCGCATCCGGCGCACGCGCCGGAGAACTCGAACAGCGGCTTGCGGAACATGGCGCCCTTGAACGTGGTGACCGGCGCGCCGTCGCAGACGTTGTCCGGCAGAGAGTCGAAGAACGCGGCGTTCTCGACCTGGCCGGCCTTGCGCTCGGCTTCGATCGAAGACCACTCGAGGGCGTGGGGCTCGCCGGGCTTCTTGGACATCGGGCAGGCATCAACGCAGACGCCGCATCCGGTGCAGTCTTCGATATAGACCTGGACCTTGAACTTGAGGTCGCGCTCGTTCTTCGTCTTGGACTGGACCGTATTGAAGCCGGCGGGAGCCTTGGCGAGATCGGCGGGAGCGATCTGTTTCGCGCGGATCGCCGCGTGCGGGCAGGACATTGAGCAGATGTTGCACTGGATGCACTTGGCGGAATTCCACTGCGGAACGCGCGGAGCGATTCCGCGTTTTTCCAGACAGGCCGTTCCGGTCGGGAGCGTGCCGTCCACAGACATTGCGGAAACCGGCACGGAGTCGCCCTCGTTGTGCATCAGGGGCTCAATGATCTTCTTCGCGAACTCGGAAGCATGGTCCGGAATCAGCTTCTCCGGGACGAAGCAGGAAATGCCGTCCAGCGAAGCCGGAACCTTGACTTCCTTGCAGGCGTCGACGGCCGCGTCGACCAGCTTGTTGTTCATGTCGATGACGTCCTGGCCCTTCTTGGCGAAGGTCTTGGCGTTCATCTTCTTCATGCCTTCATAGGCTTTCTCGAACGGAACGATTCCGGAAACCTTGAAGTAGGCGACCATCATGACGGTGTTCGCGCCCTTGCCGCGGAGTCCGGGCATCGTCTTCACGATCGCCTCGGCATTGATGTTGTAGAACTTGATGTGCTTCCTGATGATCGTTTCCTGCATCTCGCGGGTGAGGTGCCGGAACACTTCCTCGTTCGGATAGTGCGAATTCAGCAGGAACGTGCCGTTCTCCTTGATCCCCTTCAGGATGTCGTAGCGGCCGATGTACGCCGCAGTCGAGCAGGAGACGAAGTCCGGGCTCGTGATCAGGTACGTCGACTTGATCGGAGAATCGGAGAAGCGCAGGTGCGAGCAGGTGAGCCCGAAGGATTTCTTCGAGTCGTATGCGAAATACGCCTGCGCGCTCTTGTTCGTGTACTGGCCGATGATCTTGATGGAGCTCTTGTTCGCGCCGACCGTGCCGTCGCCGCCGAGGCCGTAGAACATGCAGTTTGTGGTGCCGGCAGGCTCGGTGACGATCTGCTCGTCGACCGGGATCGAGGTGTTCGTGACATCGTCCGTGATTCCGACCGTGAACCCGTGGAACGGATTCTTCGCCTCAAGATGCTTGAAGATCGCAAGGACCATGGACGGCGTGAATTCCTTGCTGGAAAGACCGTAGCGGCCGCCGATCACGAGCTTGCTGTTGTCGTTGACCGCGACTTTCACGTCCATATAGAGCGGTTCGCCGATGGCGCCCGGCTCTTTGGTGCGGTCGAGGACCGCGATGCGCTTCGCCGTCTTCGGCAGCGCCTCGAGAAACGCTTCCGTGAAGAACGGACGGTACAGGCGGACTTTGACGAGTCCGTATTTCGTATGGCGGTTGGCGTTCAGCCAGGTGATGGCCTCTTCGATCGTCTCGCAGCTGGAGCCCATCGAAACGATCACGTCGGTCGCGTCCTTCGCGCCGACATAGTCGAACAGGTGGTAGTGACGGCCCGTGACGGCGCCGACCTTGTCCATGTATTCCTGGACGATGGCGGGAGCCGCATTGTAGAAGCGGTTGACCGTCTCGCGGCCCTGGAAGTAGACGTCGCCGTTCTGGGCGCCGACCTTGGTGACCGGGGATTCGGGACGGAGCGCGCGGGTGCGGAACGCCTCAATGTATTTGGGTTCGACGAGCGACGCGATCGTCTCGTAGGAGATCTCTTCGATCTTGTGGACTTCGTGCGACGTGCGGAAGCCGTCGAAGAACTGAAGGAACGGAACCTGCGCCTTGTAGGTGGAAAGGTGCGCGACGAGCGCCAGGTCCATTTCCTCCTGGACGGAGGCCGCGGAAAGCATGGCGAATCCCGTGTTGCGGCAGGCCATCACGTCGGAGTGGTCTCCGAAGATGGCGAGCGACTGGCAGGCGAGCGCGCGGGCCGTGACGTGGAACACCGTCGGCAGAAGTTCGCCGGCGATCTTGTACATGTTCGGGATCA
>CAZHPP010000182.1:5921-7663 GCA_964534535.1 uncultured Victivallales bacterium
TGTAGGTCGAGGTCAGGGCTCCGGCGGCAAGCGAGCCGTGGACCGCTCCGGCGGCGCCGGCTTCGGACTGCATCTCGGCAACCTGGACTTCCTTGCCCCAGATGTTCTTCTTGTGCTGGCTGGCCCATTCGTCGACCCATTCGCCCATCGTCGAAGACGGGGTGATCGGGTAGATTGCGGCCACTTCGCTCAGTGCATAAGCGATGTGCGCGGCGGCGTAGTTGCCGTCGACTGTGATCATATTTCCCGGCATTTTTTCCTCCTTGCGGGTTGAATTTAAAAACCGTCTGTGCAAACACGAAAACATACATCTCTTTCCGGCAAAAGTCAAATGGATTTGCGAACCTTTCCGAATCTTTTTTCCGACAGTTCCGCCGGAAGGGTTCAGGCGGAAGGCCGCGGCGCGGAGGTCCCGCCCCGCCGCCGGTACCGCAGCGGCGTCGTTCCGAACCGTTTCCGGAACAGCGCGCAGAAATAATTCGGCTCGCTGAAGTTCAGCCGGGAGGAAATTTCGGACACGCTGTAATGAGGCATTTCCAGCAGCATGCGGCAGGCTTCCTCCAGCTTCAGCTGAAGGATGTATTCTCCCGGGGTGACGGGGAAGAAGTCGCGCCAGTGCCGCACGAAGGTGCTGCGGCTCATCCCGTGCGAGCGGAGAAGCCCGTCCAGGTCGAAACCGTCCGCGAAGTGCACCTTGAAATAGGAAACGATGCTCATGATGCGGGTGCGGTACCAGTCCGGTTCTTCGGATTTCCGGTTCAGGAGCAGCGATTCGGTCAGTTCGAACGAAAGAACGTCGATGCGGTCGGCCGTGCCCGATTCCATGGAGTGTTCCATGAGCCGCATGAGTTCGCGGATGGTCCGGCTTTCGGCGTCGCTCAGATCGGCCTCCCAGATCGGGACATCGGGGAACGGCAGGACTTTCATGAGTTCGTACATGACCGCTTCCCGGTACTGGATTTCGAACGTGCGGCGCGTCTCGCTGTAGCCGAACTTATGAGAGACTCCGGGCATCTTGAACACGACGTTCGGGAAACGGTTCGTGTAATCAATTCCTCTGATGGTGTCGTATGCGAATTCCTGTCCGGAATAGAGCCGGATGCAGACGCCCAGCGTTCCGCGGTGGAATGTTTCCTGCGGCGGTGTTTCCGCGTTTTCCGTATAGGAGAGAGCGTCGACGCGCCATGGGAACGCGCTGACTCTCGGAATTCCGGAAACAGAGATGTTGATGGTCGGCATGGGAAAGCCCTTCCCCTTGTTTTGTTTCCGGGAACATATCACGCTCCGGTGTTTTTTTCAACATCGTTTTCCGGCATTCCCACAGATATGAAAAGCAGAAATGACAAAAAAACATCATAACATTGACAAAAATATATCTTGCGGAAACGGGGAAAATGAAGTATAATGGAGTCAAACGAAAGGATGGGAAAAAATGAATTTGAAAAGATTTTTCACATTAATCGAGCTCCTGGTCGTGATTGCCATCATCGCAATCCTCGCAGGCATGCTGCTGCCCGCATTGAACAAGGCAAGGGAATCGGCCAAAACGGCCAAATGTTCCGGAAATCTGAAAACAATCGGCCAGGCATCGGCCCTTTATTCCAGCGACTATGACGACTGGATCATTCCGGGAGCCCAGGGCAAAGACACCAACTGGAACGAGGCACATGAACGTGCCTGGTGGGGAATTCTCGGAGGATACGACGGAAGACGCAATTACGGAACAACCCTCAGGATGAACG
>CAZHPP010000183.1:0-7651 GCA_964534535.1 uncultured Victivallales bacterium
CGGGCGACTGGCGCAAGGCGGGGCCCGTCTGGGAAATTCCGTACGGCACGCTTGTACCGGAACAGGGACCGTCCAATCTTCTGGCGGCGGGGCGGTGCGCATCGGCGCAGGGGGACGCATGGGAGGTGACGCGCGTGATTCCGTCCGCCTCCGTGACGGGGCAGGCCGCGGGGCTGGCCGCCGCGCTTTCGGTCCGTTCGAAGACCGATCCGGCGGACCTGAAGCTTTCCGTGCTTCAGGAGAATCTGCGGAAACGGGGAATCGTCCTTCACTCGAAGGAACTTCCTGAAAAATCCGCGGAAGATATGAAAAATTGACTTTGCGGAAAAATCCTTTTCGTTTGCCGCGCCTGAATAAATGCGTAAAATGATGATTTTTCCAGAAAAACATTTGAAAGAAACACATTCCGACATTATAATTATCCAATGCCACAACCCGAATCAACTATTTTATGAAAGGAGTTTCGGAACATGCGCGCAATGAGCAAGATCTCCCACGAATGGTGGGACTACACGACCCTCGACAGAAGCATTCTCGACGCGGCCGCAAGAATCACGATCAACGACCTCAAGAAGCTGGAGCGTCCCGGCTTCAAGATCAATATTTACGACACGCTTCAGGAGTTCTACTGCGCTGAAGCCCTGGAATACGTCGAAGGCTGGAAGCAGGCCACGGCGGCCAAGCCCTGCGGCGTGTGCGGCCCGATCGGACCGACCGAACAGCTCCCCATCGTCGCCGAAATCGTCAACGCCCTTCAGATCAACCTGAAGAACGCGCATTTCTGGGGCATGGACGAGTGGTGCATCGACGGCAAGGCCGCGGGACTCGATTTTCCGCTCGGATTTGCCAAGGCCGACCTCGATCTCTGCTTCAACCGCATCGACAAGAAGCTCCGCATGCCGAAGGAAAACCTTCACTTCCCGAGCGAGAATCCGGAAGCCTACATGAAGAGCTGGGATGAAATCCGCTGCGTGGTCATGCAGGGCGGCCAGGGCGAAACCAAGCACTGGGCCTTCAACGACCCCGTAAAGCGCGAAGGCAAGTACAAAGACAATCCGCCGACCCCCGAAGAGTACCTCAAGAAGCACACGCGCATCGTGGAACTCCACCCGATCACGCTCATCCAGAACGCCCGCACCTCCGGCGGCGGAACCGTCCAGAACGTTCCTTCCGCGGCCATCTCCGTCGGTCCCGCTGAAACCTGGAAGGCCGAAAAGGTCTCCATCTGGCATCCGGGCCATCACGACAATCCGTTCGGACAGAGACTCACCGCGTACATGATCTCCAACAAGATCGCGGACAGCGCCGTCCCGATGTCCCTGCTTTCCAAGCACCCGATGGTGATCTTCAACTACTACCGCAACGGCTTCGGCGTCTGCGACGTGGAGATGCATTGATCATGGGAACGAAGCGTGCATTCGCAATCGCATGTCATCCCGATGACATTGAGTTTTCCATGGCCGGGACCCTTCTTCAGCTGAAGAAGGCCGGCTATGAAATCCACTACATGAACGTGGCGAACGGCTCGCTCGGAACGGCGGTCGACAACTATCAGACGATCGTCGCCAAGCGCCGCGGCGAAGCCAAGGAAGCCGCCGAGTCCATCGGCGCGATCTTCCATGAGTCCATCTGCGACGACATCGAGGTGTTCTACACCTACGAACTTCTCGCGAAGCTCGTCCCCGTCGTGCGTGAAGTCGAGCCCGAGATCATCCTGACCCACGGACCCTACGACTACATGGAAGACCATGTGAACGCCGGGCGCCTTGCTGTTTCCGCCGCCTTCTGCCGCGGAATGCAGAACATGAAGTGCGCCCCCACGGCCAAGGTCACGTTCCAGGATGTCGCGGTCTATCACTCGACTCCGCACGGACTCATCGACCAGATGCGCCGTCCGGTCGTTCCGGAAATCTTCATCGACGTGGAACCCTTCATCGAGACGAAGAAGGCCATGCTCTCCTGCCACCGCAGCCAGAAAGACTGGCTGGACGTCAGCCAGGGCGGAGGCTATTACGTGAACGACATGGTCACGCGCAACGAACAGTGCGGCAAGGTCTCCGGCAAGTACCGTTATGCCGAAGGCTGGACCCGTCACAACCCGCTGGGATTCAGCGTTCCGAACTTCAATCCGCTTGTCAAAGCCCTGAAGTCCTGCTGCATCAACAACGAGAAAAACTGAGATCTGCACCGCAGAAGCGCCGGCTGAAACATGCCGGCGCTTTTTTCACCAACCACAGGAGCCTTGCACATGATGGGGAAACTGCTGGAATTCACGAGCGGAACGGGCGGCGTCTGCCAGAAATTTTACACCGCTGTCTCCGTCCCTGCGAAAACATTTGAAAAAGAAGCGGAAAATCTCCTTTCCGAATTTCTTCCTCTTGCCGAAGGCTCCGAACGCCTTTTCCTGAAATTTCACCTCAGCGACCCGGCCAATCAGGCGAATCTCCTGAACCAGATTCTCGGCGAGCACGGTCTTTCCGCGGCAGTCGTCGGCCAGCAGCCGCTCGACCGTCCCGGCTCCCGGATCGCCATGGAGGCCTGTTTCCGGAAAGCCCTGCGGAATTACCGGTTCATGTTCTCCCGCAGCGATTCCTGGGACGGCGTCTCCAGTGCGGCTCAGACCGCCTCCGAGTTCGAGAATCTCTCCCGGTTGGTCGGCTCCTACGGCGGAACGATTCCCCGGAACGTCATCCGCACATGGCTTTACTGCCGCGACATCGACAACAATTATGCCGGACTCGTTTCCTCCCGCCGCGATTTCTTCACGAAGATCGGCCTGACCGAAAAGACGCACTATATCGCAAGCACGGGAATCGAAGGCCTTGCCGATCCTCCGAACCGACTCGTCCGCATGGATTCGCTCGTGCTCTTCGGGCATTCCCCTGACCAGATCGAATACATGCACGCGCCGGAACACCTTTCCCCGACCGCGCTCTACCGCGTCACGTTCGAGCGCGGAACACGGATCCTCTTCGGCGACCGCTCGATGTATCTCATTTCCGGGACCGCGAGCATCGACCGGTTCGGCGAGATTGTGCATCCCGGCGACATCGCCGGTCAGACCGCGCGCATGGCCGAAAACGTGAACGCCCTGCTGGAACATCACGGCGGAACGCTCGCCGACCTGAAACTTGCGGTCGTCTATCTCCGCGACCCGGCGGACAGCGCCGCGGTGAGCGGCATCCTGGACCGGCTTCTTCCGGAACAGTGCCCCCGCATCCTTGTCCGCGGCTCCGTCTGCCGTCCCGGCTGGCTTGTCGAGATGGAAGGCGTCGCCGTCAATTCCAATGGTAACTCCAAGTTCAAAAAATTCGAATAGAAGGAACAGAAAACAATGGTTGAGAATCGCACATTCCTCGGAATCGGGGCCGGCCCGATCCAGACCGGAATCTTCGTCGCCGGAACTTCCAAAGGCGGATTCAGCCGCATCGTCCTTGCCGACGTCGATCCCAAACTCGTCGCCGCAATCCGCGCCTCCAAATCCATCACCGTCAATACGGCCGGCGCGGATTCCATCACCACGGACACCTACAAGAACATCGAAATCTACAACCCCTCGATCCCCGAGGAGCTCGCCATTCTCAAGGAGTACGCTTCCACCGCCACGGTGATCAACACCGCGCTACCGGCCACGAAGTTCTATTCCTCCTGCGCGCCCTGGCTCAAGGAAGCCTTCGCGAAGAATCCGCAGGGCGTCCGCTACGTCTACACCTCCGAAAACTCCACCACTGCCGCCGCCGAACTCGAAGCCCTGATCGGCAAACAGTTCCCGAACACATATTTCATCGACACCGTCATCGGCAAGATGAGCAAGATCTTCACGACGGAAGAATCCAAACTTCCGCCGCTCGCGCCCGGCTATTTCAAGGGGCATCTTGTGGAATCCTTCTGCACGATCTATTCCACCAGCGCGCCGGAAATCGACGACCTCGGAATCGTGGGGCTTTATGCGAAAAAGGACCTCGTTCCGTTCGAAGAGGCCAAGCTTTACGGACACAACGCCTCCCATTTCCTGCTCGGAATCCTTGCGTATCAGCGCGGATGCACCTATATGAGCGATGCGGTGAAATATCCTGAAATCCTCAAGATCTGCGAACACGCGCTTCTCAAGGAGTGCGGCCCGGCGCTCTGCAAAAAGTATGCCGGAGTCGACGAGTATTTTACGAAGAAGGAATACGACAAGTGGGGCAAGGAGCTGATCCGCCGCATGACTTCTCTCGAGCTCAAGGACAGCGTGGACCGCGTGATCCGGGACATCGACCGCAAGCTGGCCTGGAACGACCGCTGCATCGGCGCGATCCGGCTCTGCCTGAGCCAGGGAGTCGAGCCGAAGAATCTGATGCTCGGCGCGAATCTTGCCGCCCGGCTTTACGGACTCCGGACCGTTTCGGAGAAATGGGATGCGTCCCAGGGCGCAGATCTCTGCAGCAGGATTTTCCGTCAGCTCTGATTTCCGGTTCTGTCATTCATGCTCCGGGATGCGGTTTTCTCCGCTCCCGGAGCTTTTTTTTTTGTATTTTTTTTGTATTTTTTATTCCTTCGGTTATTGACAGAATCCGACTTATGAAGTATAATATGAGAGAAGATACAAGGAAGATACAGAATGCTGACAAAACAGAAGCCGTCCTCCCCGAAGCGTGTTCGGGTAATTGAAGAAGTCAAACACGGAGTTCTCTCCGGAGAACTGGCGCCAGGTGAACGCCTGGCGACCGTCCGGGAAATGTCCGCGCATTTCTGCGTGAGCCTTTCCGTTGTCCAGAATGCCATGAAGGAGCTCATGAACGACGGTTTTGTGGAATGCCGCGGTTCGAGCGGATTTTATGTTTCCGGGCAGACGCAGGCCGCGGAAAAGAGCGCCGCTCCTGCCGTCCGGCCCGACGGCGGACGACTGTTCTTTGCCTTTGAACACCACTCCGATCTGGTCTGGCTCCGCACGTTCGGGGAATATGAGAAGATCCGCGAGGAGCAGCTTCTCGCACTGTTCCGCTATGCGAAGAAATACCCGCAGACAGTGTTCGGATTCGAACAGGCCGAGGTCGCCCGGATTTTCCTGGAAAAGCACCCGGAATTTGTCGCGGAGGCGAAACAGCTGGTCGGGGAAGGTCGGCTTGAACTTTATGGCGAATTCTGTATTCCTGACCTGAACATGATCTGCGGGGAGTCGATCTTCCGGAATCTGGAAGCCGGCCGCGCATACTGGCGGAAAACACTGGGGGCGGAAACCGATTCTGCATGCTTTTTCGACGCATTCGGGATGTGCGCGCAGCTTCCGCAGATTCTGGCGCTCTGCGGAATCCGGCATCTTGTGCCGGGACGCACGCCGAACGAGCCGGAGGAAATCGCGGATTCCCCTGTGTTCCGCTGGCGTTCGCCCGACGGCACGTCCGGAGTCAGCGTGATCCGGCAGCAGGCTTTCATTACCCATCTCGGATACGATTTCAACGTGCCCATGGTTCAGTCGGAAGATTCCCATCTGGCCAAGGGCGTGCTTGCCGCCAAGAATCTTCCCGGCAATGCGCGCGTGGTTTATATGACGGAAGAGACTCCGCTCAGGGAAAGCATTTTTGCGATTCTTGCCGAGGCCAACCGTACGGGTGGAAAGCCGCTGCGGTTCGGTTCCATTGCCGAGTTTGCCCGGACCGTTCCGGAAAATCTTCCGGAATATTCCGGGGAGTTCAATCCCACTTTCACCGGATGCTATACCACGCGGATCGAGGTCAAGCAGACGATCCGCCGTCTGGAAAACCGTCTGTTTGCCTGCGAATTCCTGAATGCGGTTTCCGGCGGCTCAAGGTCGTTTGACGGCGAGTGGAATTCTCTGATGCTTACGCAGTTCCATGATGCCGTCTGCGGCTGTCACACGGATCCCGTCAATGCCGAGATTCAGGCGCTGTTCGCCGGAACCGTCCGCAGAACCGAACTGACTGCCGGACACATTGCCGTTTCCCTGAACAATGTCCGCGGTCTTCAGAAGGCCGAAGCCGGATTCGTTCCCGAAGGCGTTCCGTGTCAGGCGGACGGGAAGAAGTTCATTTTCCTTGCGGAACTGCCTCCGTGCGGAGCGAAGCGTCTTCCGGAAAGCCGCCGAGTCCCGGCCGCGGAAAAGCCGTGCGCTCCGGTCTTCCGCACAAGATATTTCAGCGCCGATTTCACTTCCGCCGATCCGAAGATCCGGAATCTGGAAGGGGAGAACGTCTTCCCTGAGTCGGGATTCGGCGAAATCCTGTTCCGGCGCGATGCGGGGAGCATGTGGACGGAAAAGTTCTTCACGGGACAGCGCGGACGCGAATTTCAGAAGGAACGCATTGTTTCCTGTACGTCGGGCGAGGTCTTTTTCCGCATCGTGACGGAAGGCGAAGTCCTGCCGTCCGCGCCGGAGGCCGGAAACGAAGGAAGCCATTGGAGCGGATTCGGTTCGCTCCACTTCCGCAAGGAATACCGCTTCTGGCGCGAACTTGATTACTTTACCCTGAAACTCACGCTGGACTGGCATGGAAACGATACGAAGATTTCCATCCGGTTCCCCGTGCAGATCCGGATTCCCGATTCCTGCGCCACGTTCGAAACCCCGTGCGGATCGGCCGTCCGGAAGCCTTACTTCGAGGTGCCGGAGGAATATGCCGCGACCTCCGGGCCGCTGGCGGCAGATTCGGATTATGCTTCTGCGTGCGGCGACTGGCCCGCCCTGAACTGGGTCAACCTTTCCGACTACACAAAAGGGCTGACGGCCGCCAACAGCGGAACGCCGGGATTCCTGGCCGTCGGAGGAAATCTGATCGCCGGGCTGATCCGTTCCGGCACGGCCACTGCGGACGGCGGAGCCCGCCCGCAGGAAGGCGCCTTCGATAACGGCGTGCATGAATATGAATTCGCCTTCCGCGCCCACTCTCCGGGAGAAATGGAAAAGGCGTATGAACTCGGAGTGCTGCTGAACCGTCCCCCTGTCTGCGTGAATTCCGCTCTTCCGGAAGGGTCATTCCTGAACTGGGACTCCCCGAATCTTGCGCTTTCCTGCGTGCGGAAACAGCCGGAGGGCGTGCTCGTGCGGCTTTACGAGACTCTGGGAACGGAATCGTCGTCGCGCCTTTCCGGAGCCCTGACGGAAGGCCGGGAACTCTGGCTTGCCTCTCCGTTCGGCGAACCGAAAACCAAAATTCCGGATGAAAGAATCGTCTTCCGTCCTTTCGAAATAAAAACGCTTCTGGCAAGATAACCCAACAGGAAAGGATCTTGAATATGAAAAGGAAAACAGGACAGCGGGAACGGATTTTCACACTGATCGAACTTCTGGTCGTCATCGCGATCATCGGTATTCTGTGTTGCATATTTTAAGATGATTAAAATTTACAAAGCTGTTTATAATGAGCATGTTATGAATAACAATAAGACTCCAATGGCAGAAAATAGTTAAATTTAGACAGAAGACTAATGTTGAACTCAGTTTCGCAAAGTTTCAAATCGTTTGGTCGCAAAAATGGCAGAAAATGGCAGAAATCAAAGTGAGCGTATTTAAACAATGTTTCAAACGGTGACAAACATTCCATCTTTGATTATAAGACATTAGAAATATTGATTCTTTTCCGTTCTTTTATCCGGACTCAAGTTTAACTTTCTTCCGGTTCGACCCGCATTCCGCCCGCCCCCGGAAACG
>CAZHPP010000184.1:0-7635 GCA_964534535.1 uncultured Victivallales bacterium
CCACGAGCGGATGCCGGCTTTTGAGGAATTCTTCCGGCGTTCCGCATTCGATGATCGCGCCGTCGGAAAGCATGGCGATCCGGTCGGCCGTGATGAGGGCGCCCGCCAGGTCGTGCGTGACCACGACCGATGTGGCGCGGTACCGTTTCTTCAGGGAAAGGATCAGTTCATCGATCTTGCGGGACATCACGGGGTCGAGCCCGGAAGTCGGTTCGTCGTACAGCATGATTTCGGGATTGCACACGAGGGCGCGGGCGAGTCCGGCGCGCTTGCGCATGCCGCCGGAAATTTCATCCGGCATCTTCAGTTCGGAACCGGCCAGTTCCAGGAACGAAAGGACGGAGGCGATCTTTTCCGCGATCTCGTTTTCGCCCATGTGGAACCGCTCGCGGAGCGGCAGCGCCAGATTGTCGTAGACGTTCATCCAGTTCAGCAGGGCTCCGGACTGGAACAGCATCCCGATCCGGCCGCGGAGGCGCTCCAGAGCGTCGCCGCGCAGGGCGCCCACATCTCCGCCGTCCACAAGAACCTGCCCCGAATCGGGCGTCATCAGGCCAACGATATGGTTGAGCGTGACGGACTTTCCCGTTCCGGAAGGCCCGACCAGCACGAACGTTTCGCCCCGTTCGACGGAAAAGGAAAGGTCCCGGAGCACATCCTTGCGGCCGAGGCGCTTGCAGACTTTCTTGAATTCGATCATTGCCGTCATGGCGCGCCCCGCTCAGTAAAACAGGCGGGAGATCATGTACCCGCTGATGAGGACGGTGAGAAAACTGATGACGACGGAACGGCGCGTGGCCCGGCCGACTCCCACAGCACCGTCCTTTGCGGAAAGGCCCTGGAAGCAGCTGATCCCCACGATCATCACGGCGAACGCCCACGCCTTCAGGAACCCCACATAGATTTCCTTGTTCGAAAGCATGAACCGGACATTTTCAAAGTACTGGGTCCAGCCCACGTCGAGCTGTGTGGCGGCGACAAGCCCGCCGCCCAGAATGCCGATCAGGTCGGCATAGACGGTCAGCACGGGGCACATGAGCATCATGGCCGTGAGCCGGGGCGCCACCAGGAACCGGATGGGGTTGATGGACATGATTTCGAGGGCGGCAATCTCCTGGGAAACCTTCATGGTTCCGAGCTGGGCGGCCATGGCGGAACCGACACTGGCAGCCAGAATCAGGGCGGTCATGAAGGGGCCGAGTTCGCGGAACATGGTCTGCGCCACCAGATATCCCACGCGCATTTCCTGGCCGTAGGCCTTCAGGATCAGTCCGGCCTGAAGCGAAATGATCATGCCGGTGAAAAGGGCCACGGTCGACGTGACGCCGAAGCTCCGGAATCCGCTCAGCCACAGCTGGCGGAGAATTTCCTTTCGCGCGTGCGCGAGCGAAGACGGCACGAACCGGAACGCGCATGCCGTCAGGCCGAGTCCGCGCCCGACGCCGACGAGCCAGTCCGTCACATGACGCCCCGACCGGGAAACCCAGTCCTTCGGCATCGGCTGATTGTCCGGCTCGAACGAGATGATCATGGTTTCAAAACTCCCTGTTCCGGAAAGATACTCTGTTTTTTCCGAAAATCAAGCGGAGGAAGATAAAACAGCCGCAGGGAAAGCCCCTCCGGCGAACGGACCGTGCGGACCAGTCCGAAGAAATACTCCTCCGTTTCCGAAGACGGAGCGGAATCGAAGCGGCAGAACGGAGAAATTTCAAACGAGGAGCCCGTTTCATCTTTTCTGCGGGAAGCCATCCCCCACAGCAGATTCCATTCAACCGAATGCGCGGTGCTCCGGAACCGGAACACCGTCCACAGCGGCGAAAGATTCCGGTCGACCACGGGATAATCCCGGTTCGGGACAGGGTCCGGCACGCGGAGGTTCAGTACGTCTCCCGCGGACGCGCAGGAATAGAACGGCCAGACCGCGCGTGCGCTCGAATGGACGGCCGGATTTTTCTTCGATTCGACGATTTTCTGCCAGTAGAACGGCGCCACGCGGAACCGGCGGGAAACGCCGCTTTCGTTCTCTTCCCGGAGCCGCCAGCAGAACGGCCAGACAGCATAGGAGTAGACGCTGTTTCCTGCGGAACGCCTCCCGTAGAACGGCCAGAACACCTGCATGGAATCACCTTTGACCACCATGTTTTTCCCGAAGCGGAGGAACGGCCACGGCGCATTCAGGCGCCAGCCGGAACCGCGGGCACGCTGCGAATAGGAGAAGATCGGCCACGCGAAGGTCCAGCTTTCCGTGTCGCCCAGCATGGAATGGCCGTAAAACGGCCAGAACAGCCAGCCGTACCCCGGATATTTCTTGTCCAGGGATTCCGAAGAGGAGAACAGCGGGAACATGATCGACTCCGTACGGCGGTGTCCCTCCTCCACGCTGACGGCGTAAAACGGCAGCGCGCGGAATTTAAACTTGTCCGGACTCCGCTCCGAGCACACCAGCGGCCAGAGGAAACTGATGCTTTCATCCCTGCCCTTGACGCTCTTCCAGTAGAGCGGAAACAGCACGAACTGCGAACGGCCGAAGCCCGGGAAGCTGGAAATATCCCCGTAAAACGGCAGAAACGCCCAGCTGTAGTTCCCGTTTTCGTCCACCCGGCCGAACCACAGAGGCAGAATGCCCGACCGCGCATCGTTCTCGCCGGCCGAACGGAAATAGAGCAGGAAGAGACGGAATGATCCGTGCCAGGCATCGCGGTACATGAAGAACGGCCAGAGCGCGTCGAAATACCGGCTGTCGCCTTCAATTTCCCGTTTTTTGAGCGTGGAAAAGAGCGGACGCACGGCAAGCATGGAAGAATTCGGAGCGGAAGAATATTCAAAGAAGGGGCCGAGAACGCGCAGACGCTCCGCGCCGCCGGGCTGTGTTTCCAAACTCCACAGCGGCGGAACGCCGGAACCGTACACCGTCACGGCGGAAAGCAGCGCCAGCAGAATTGGAACTATTGTTTTCATGGCAAACGGAAATATACAGCCCCTTGACGGAAAATCAACCATTTTTCGGAAAGCACGGCGGCTTCCCGGGGATCGGCCGGGAAGCCGGAAAAACAGTTCCGGACGGTTACTTGCCGTTCAGAACCCTGTGTCCCCATTCGCGGACCTTCTGGCAGACCACATAAAGTCCCGGAATGAAGACAATTCCGACGACGGTCGCGAGGATCATGCCGTAGAACGTGGTGACGCCGATTGCGCGTCTGCTTCCGGAACCTGCGCCCGTGGCAACGACCATGGGCAGCACGCCGATCACGAACGACCATGCGGTCATCAGAACGGCGCGGTACCGGGCGCTGGCGCCGTGGAGCGCGGAGCCTTCGATCGTGTTGCCTGCCGCGCGGTCCTGCATGGCGAATTCCACGATCAGAATGGCGTTCTTGGCCGCCAGTCCGATCAGCATGATGAGTCCCAACTGTGCATAGATGCTCAGACTCATGTGCATGATGTAAAGTCCCAGCAGACCGCCGAGGGTCGCCACGGAGATCGAAAGGATCACGGGCATGGGGATCGTCCAGCTTTCATACTGGGCGACGAGGAACAGGTACCCGAAGACCAGGGCGAGCGCCATCAGCCAGCCGATCTTTCCCGCGTTGCGGTTTTCCTGGAAGCTCATTTCGGTCCAGGAGATCAGATAGCCTTTCGGGAGCTTCTGCCTGGCGAGCTGCAGAATCTGCTTCATGTAGTCGCCGGAAGAGGTTCCGGGTCTGGCCGAGGCCTTGCAGTCGGCGGCCATGAGCTGGTTGAAGCGCACGTACTGCCGCGGGCCGACGATGTACTCGACCGTGGCAAGCGTGGAGAGCGGCACCATCTTGCCCGTATCGCTGCGGATCATGATATTGCCGATGTCGTTGATGCAGCTGCGTTCGAGGGCTTCGGACTGGATTTTCACCTTGAAGGAGAATCCGTAGATGTTGAAGTCGTTCACGTAGTAGCTTGCGAGCTTGCTCTGGAGCGTGGTAAAGATGCGGCTGATGGGCACCTGGATTGATTCGGCCTTGGCGCGGTCGATGTTCAGATAAATCTGCGGCGTCGAGGCGTTGTAGGTGGTGTAGGCCATGCCGGTCGAGGGCATCATGCGCATTTCCTGCAGGAAGGAGTTCACGGCGCCTTCGAGCTGCTGGGGCGAAGACCCGGCGGGGGCCTGCAGCATGAAGCTCACGCCGCCCGTCGCGCCGAGGCCCATGATGGCCGGAGGAACGAACACCATGATCCGCGCCGAATGGATTTCGGCCGCGGCGGCCTCGACCTTCGCCTTGATGGCTTCGAGCTGGAGTTCCGGCGTGGTGCGCTGGTCCCAGTCCTTGAGGGCGATCACGGCAAGCCCGATGTTCTCATCGTGTCCGCCGAGGAATCCGAATCCGCTGACGGCGATCGTGTTTTCGACGCCGGGGATTTTTGTGGCGCGTTCCACGAATTCGCTGACCGCGGCATAGGTCCTGTTGAGCGTGGCGCCCGGGGGCAGTTCAATTTCGCAGAGCAGAGCGCCCTTGTCCTCCTGAGGCAGGAACGAGGTCGGCGTGCGCCGGAGCACCAGGTCCACGGCGATCAGCACGCATGCGAAAAGGATCAGCATGAGGAAGATCCGCCGGACCAGCATTCCGCTCACGGAGAGATAGATGCTCTTGCTTCCGCCGAGCAGTTTGTTGAACCACTTGAACACGTCGAAGCGCGGCTTGGTGTGCTTCTTGAGGATGATCGAGCAGAGCGCGGGGCTCAGAGTGAGCGCGTTCACGCAGGAAATCACCAGCGCCACGCACATCGTCACGGAGAACTGCAGATAGATCGTGCCGACCATGCCTCCGTAGAAGCCTACGGGCACATAGATCGCCACGATCACGAGCGTCGTCGCGATGACGGCCCCCGTGATCTGCTTCATGCTTTTCACGGTGGCTTCGCGCGGGCCCAGCCCTTCCTCCTCCATGATGCGCATCACGTTTTCGGTCACGACGATCGCGTCGTCCACCAGCGACCCGATGACCAGGATCAGGGCGAACATCGTCAGGATGTTGATGGAAAGCCCGAACGCCATCAGGAAGATGAACGTGCCGACGAGCGAAACGGGAATGGCGATCGAGGGAATCAGCGTGGCGCGCCAGTCCTGAAGGAAAAGATATGTGATGCCGACGACCAGAATCAGGGTCAGCAGCAGGGTCCACATGATCTCCACCATGGTGGTGCGGATGTACTTGGTGGGGTCGTAGCCGAGGACGACCTCGACTCCTTCCGGGAAGATTCCGGAATCCTGGAGTTCCTTGATCTTGGCCTTGGCTGCGTCGACCACGGAAATGGCGTTGGCGTCCGAGTTGCGGTAAAGGGCGAGCGTGACGGCTTCCTTGCCGTTGAAGGTGCCGATTCCGGAGTAGGTTTCGGCGCCCAGCTCGATCCGGGCGATGTCGGAAAGCTTCACGATCCGCCCGTCCTTGCCGGCGCGGACCACGATGTCCCCGAATTCGCGTTCTGTCTTGAGCCGCCCGAGAGCGTTGATCTTCATCTGGATGTATTCGCTGGACTTTTCAGAGCCCACGGTGCCCGCGGCGGCCTGGATGTTCTGCGCGCGGATCGCCGCGATGATGTCCTCCGGGTTGATGTTCATGGCGGACATTCTCATGCTGTCGAGCCAGACTCTCATGCTGTAGTTGCGTTCGCCGAAGATCTGCGCCTCGGCCACGCCGTCGATGCGGGAAAGGGCGTCGCGGATGTTGATCCGCACGAAGTTGTTCAGCTGGAGGAGGGAAATCCGCTTCGTGTCCGCCAGGAACGCGAACATGCAGAGCACGTCGCTGGAACGCTTGTGCACGCGGATTCCGAGCTGGGTAACTTCAGGGGGAAGCACCGGTTCGGCCTGCTTGACGGCGTTCTGAACGTTGACCTGGTTCATGTTGGTGCTGGAGCCTGACTCGAACGTGATGGACAGGGAATAGTTGCCCGCGTTGTCCGACGTCGAGTTGAAGTAGAGCATGTGCTCCAGTCCGTTGCACTCCTGTTCGATGGGTGACGCCACCGTTTCGGCGATGACCTGGGCGCTGGCGCCGGGATAGCTCGCCGAAACCGTGATCGAAGGAGGCACGATTTCAGGGTACTCGGCCACAGGCAGGCGGAAGATGCACAGCGATCCAGCCAGCATCAGCAGAATCGAAATGACGATGGCCAGTTTCGGCCGTGCGATATAGATGTCGGAAATCATTTGCCGCCGTCCGTCGTTTTGCCGGTTTCACCGGGTTCCTGTTCCATGACGGGGATCACGTCGCCGCCGGGCATCGTCTTGTGCGTGCCGTCGGTGATGACGAGTTCGCCGCCCTTGAGTCCCGAGTCGACGATCTGGCGTCCGCCGATGATCGCGCCGACCTGCACATTGCGGCGGACCACCTTGTTTTCGGCATTCAGAAGGTAGACGTAATGCCCCTTCGTGTCGCTCATGAGCGAAGAAAGTTTCACGCCCGGTTTCATGGATTTTGTCTTGCGGGAAAGATAGACCGTCACGAGGCCGCCCGAAGTCAGCGACATGTCGGGATTCTTCATCACGCCCCAGAGCATGATCGTGCCGGTATCGGAGTCAACCTGGTTGTCCGCAAAGGCAATGCTGCCCTCGAGCGGGTAGAACTTTCCGGAAGCGAGAAGCATCCGGAACGTGCCCTCTCCGCGGAGAAGCGCCTCGCGTCCGTCGAACATCACCTGATAGTCGCGTTCGCTGATGGCGAACGTCACATAGACCGGTTCCAGCTGGACCACCGTGTTCAGGAGCCCCGACGCCGGCGTGATGTAGTTCCCCGTGGAAAAGGCGCTCTTGCCGATTCTTCCGTCAATCGGCGAATAAATCTTCGTGTGCGCGAGGTCCTGTTCGGACTGGCGGAGATTGGCTTCCGCCTCGGCGCGGCGCGCCATGGTGAAGTGGTAAAGCCGCGTGGCCTCTTCCTTGGCGGTCACGGCGACGACTTCCTTCTTGGCCAGCGAAAGCTGACGTTCGTACTGCTGTTTGGCGTATGTGAGTTCGGCTTCGATCTGTTTGAGCTTGGCGCCGTCGGCCTGGACTTTCGCCTTGTAGACGACGTCCTCGATCTCATAGAGCAGGTCGCCCTTCCGGACCAGTCCGCCTTCCTTGAAATTCATCTTCTCGAGCGTGCCGCTCACGCGGGGAATCACGCGGAACACCTTGTATCCGCCGACTTTCGCGGTGTACTTGTGCTCCTCCATGTCTTTTACAAGGGGAACCTTCTCGCAGAACAGTTTCTGGGGGGGAAGCTTCGGCATCTGGGCATTGACGATGGCGGCCGTGCTCACCGCTGCGAGCACAGTCATGACGGGTCTGATGGAAATCATTGGATGCAATTCTCCGTATTTTTCTTGATGGAATCCTGAAACTTCTGAAGAAGTTCGGGAAGTATTTTGCGTTCGTCCGCGGTCAGCGTGTCCAGATAGACGCGCATGTCCGCAAGAAGAATTTCACGGCGCTGGCGGATGAATTCCTCTCCGTCGTCCGAAAGCGTGATGCTCACGGCGCGGCGGTCGTCCTGGCGCTGGACGCGCTTCAGGACGTTCTTCCGGACCAGCACGTCGACCGATTCCGAAACGGTCGCGGCGGAAAGCTTCAGTTCTTCGGAAAGCTGCTTGAGCGTCACGCCGCGCCCCGTCTCCCGGTTC
>CAZHPP010000185.1:0-7603 GCA_964534535.1 uncultured Victivallales bacterium
TTCAAGGGGCGAGCAGCCCATTGGCATTAGAATCGGTCATCACGCAGAACAAAAAGCCAAATGGAGTAAAGGAAAAGGGACCGCGCCATTCACGCGGCCCCTGCGGAAAATCAGCGGTCGACGCGCGCCCCGGCTCCGCCCATGAGTTTTTCCACTTCCTTGAGCGAGGCCATGCTGGTATCGCCCGGAGTCGTCATGGCGAGCGCGCCGTGGGCCGCGCCGCAGTTGACGGCATAGTCGGGGGAATCGGAATACATCAGACCGTCAATGAGCCCGGAAGCGAAGCTGTCCCCGCCGCCGACGCGGTCGAGAATTTCCAGGTTGTCGCGCTGGACGGCCTGATGGAATTTTCCATCGGTCCAAAGGATTGCGCCCCAGTCGTTGACGGTGGCGGTGCGGACCTTGCGGAGGGTCGTGGCGACAGCCTTGAAGTTCGGATACGCTTTGACGACTTCGCCGATCATTTTCTTGAAGCCTTCGACGGGAAGCGCGGTGAGGTTCGCATCCGTTCCGCTGACCTCGAATCCGAGACAGGCGGTGAAGTCCTCCTCGTTGCCGATCATCACGTCGACATACTTTGCGATTTCCCGGTTGACGGCCCGGGCGCGCTCCCTGCCGCCGATCGCCTTCCAGAGGGAGGGACGGTAGTTCAGGTCGTAGCTGGTCGCGGTGCCGTGCTTCTTTGCGGCCTTGAGCGCCTCGATGACGACGCCCGGCGTGGTGTCCGAAAGCGCGGCGAAGATTCCGCCCGTGTGGAACCAGCGGACGCCCGCCCCGCCGAACAGTCCGTCCCAGTCGATGTCCCCTTCCCTGAGCTGGGAAGCGGCCGTATTGCCGCGGTCGGAACACCCGACGGCGCCGCGCACGCCGAATCCGCGCTCGGTGAAATTGAGCCCGTTGCGGACCGTGCGGCCGATTCCGTCATAGGGAACCCACCTGATCCACGAAGTGTCGACCCCGCCCTGAAGGATGCAGTCCTCCGCGAGGCGGCCGACGGGGTTGTCCGCGAATGCGGTCACGACGGCGGCGCGTTTGCCGAAACAGCGGCGGAGTCCGCGTGCAACGTTGTATTCGCCGCCGCCTTCCCAGACCCGGAACGAGCGTGCGGTGTGAATCCGGCCTTCGCCGGGATCGAAGCGGAGCATGACCTCCCCGAGGGAAACAATGTCGTAGCGGCAGCTTTCAGCGGATTTCGTCTGCATGGAAAGACTCCAGATTTTTATTTCGTGTACTTTGCGGCGACGGCGGCGGCCTGACGGATTGTTTCGTCGTCGCATTTGTTGAGCCAGGTTCCGCCGACCGCGGCGACTTCCGGGAGCGCCAGATACGTTTCGACGTTCGCCGGCTTGACTCCGCCCGTAGGCATGAAATGGATTCCGAGATGCCGGTACGGAGCAATGAGCGATTTCAGCATCGGCACGCCGCCGCTGGCCTCGGCCGGGAAGAACTTGAGCATGCGGCAGCCGAACTCCATGGCCTGTTCGGCCTCGCTCGGGGTGCAGACCCCGGGGAAGAAGTCCAGCCCGCAGCGGACCGCCTCCGCAACGACCTTCGGATTGAATCCGGGCGCGACGGCGAAGCTCGCTCCGGCGTCGAATGCGCGGTGGAGATCCCTGATGTTCAAAACAGTTCCGGCGCCGATGAACATTTTTGGGAACCGTTTCGAGGCTTCCCGGATAATGCTTTCCGCGGCTTCCGTGCGGAACGTGATTTCCGCTGCGGGAAGTCCGTTCCGGCAGAGCTGTTCACAGACTTTGAGGCCTTCGTCGAGCGTATCCAGGACAAGGACGGGGACAATCTTGACCTTTTCAAGATTTTCGATCAGCATTCGGGAATCCCTTTCGATTTGCATGAATTTTCAGGAAAGTTTAATGACAGCGGTAAAATACTATGAAAGAATCTTTTTTGCAAGTCCGCCGCAAAAAAATGATATCCTGAACCTCTGATTGTATGCCAGGGTGACGGCCCGGAGTCCATGCCGGAGCCGTCCGATTTTCTCTTCCACCGTTACAGCAGATCAACCGCGTCGGCAAGAGCGCCTCTGATGTCGTCGATATGTTCGAGTCCGATCGAAAGACGGATCAGTTCCGGTGAGAGCCCCGCCTTGCGCTGGTCTTCGTCGCTCATCTGCGAATGCGTGGTGCTCGCAGGATGAATGATGAGGCTCTTTGAATCGCCCACGTTGGCGATGATGCTGAACAGTTTCACATGATCCACCAGATGGCGAGCCTCCTTCGCCCCGCCCTTGACGCCGAAGACGACCATGCCGCCCGCGCCGTCCGGCAGATACTTTTTCCCGAGTTCCGTAAAGCCCGGATATTTTACCCATGCGGCTTTCGGGTGCTTCTTCAGAAACTTTGCGACGGCAAGCGCATTTTCGCTGTGTTTCGCCATGCGGAGCGGCAGAGACTCGACTCCCTGCAGGAAAATCCACGCCGCATCGGGCGAAAGCGTCGCACCCTGATTCCGCAGTCCGACCGTGCGCAGACGCAGAATGAACGCGAGACGGTTGAGATCGCCGAGATCGTGCGCGAACCGGAGTCCGTGATATCCGCGGTCGGGTTCGTTGTAAAGCGCGAATTTCGGGTCGGTCCAGTCGAAGTTCCCGGCGTCGATCACAACACCGCCGATTCCTGCGCCGTGTCCGCCGATCCATTTGGAAAGCGAATGGATCACAATATTCGCCCCGTGCTCGATCGGACGCAGCAGCGTCGGCGGCGTGAACGTCGAGTCGACAACGAGCGGCAGGTGATGCTTCTTCGCAATCGCGGCATAACCGTCAATGTCCGCGACGTCGAGTCCGGGGTTGCCGACGGTTTCAATGTAGATCGCGCGGGTTTTCTCGTTGATTGCGGCCTCGACCGCGGGAAAATCGTTGACGTTCGTAAACCGTACATTGATTCCCTGCTGAGGCAGAATCGCGTCGAACTGCGTGAAAGTTCCGCCGTAAAGGTTGTTCGAAGAAACGATTTCGTCTCCGAGTTTCGCAAGGTTGGTGATGGCAAAATAGATCGCCGCCGTGCCGGAGGCGAATGTCAGTCCGGCCGCGCCGCCTTCGAGCGCCGCCAGACGCTTTTCCAGCACGTCGTTGGTCGGGTTCATCAGACGGGCGTAGATGTTGCCGGATTCCTTCAGCGCGAACAGGTCCGCGCCGTGCTGGGAACTTCTGAAGCTGTATGCCGTGGTCCGGTAGACCGGAACCGCACGGGAAAGCGTCGTCGGATCGGGAATCTGTCCGGCGTGAATCGCCAGTGTTTCAAGATGATAGGTTTTATCGCTCATGTGAAAGACTCCTTATTCGTTAAAAAGCCAGGTGGAAAGATAGCGCTCGCCGGTATCGGGCAGAAGCGCCACGATGCGCTTGCCGGCGAATTCCGGCTTTTTCGCGAGTTCGAGCGCAGCATAAAGCGCCGCGCCGGAAGAAATGCCGACCAGCAGACCTTCGCGTCTTGCTGCGTCGCGGGCGGTGCGTCCGGCGTTTTCGGCGGAAACTTCAATGACGCCCGTCAGCAGTTTCATGTTCATGACCTTCGGGATAAATCCCGCGCCGATGCCCTGAATCTTGTGCGGACCGGGTTTCCCGCCCGAAAGGACCGGGCTGGTGTCCGGCTCGACTGCGTAAATCCTGACGTTCGGATTCTTTTCCCGGAGATATTCGCCGACGCCGGTCAGGGTGCCGCCCGTGCCGACTCCCGCAATGAACGCGTCGACTTTGCCGCCGGCATCGTTCCAGATTTCCGGGCCGGTATGCGCCTTGTGATATGCCGGGTTCGCCGGGTTTTCAAACTGCTGCGGAATGAACGAACCCGGATGCGACTCGTGAAGCTCCACGGCCTTTTCGATGGCGCCCTTCATGCCTTTGGCACCATCGGTCAGCACGATTTCCGCGCCGTAGGCCTGCGCCAGTTTGCGGCGTTCGATGCTCATGGTTTCCGGCATGGTGAGGATCAGATGATACCCCTTGACCGCCGCGACCAGCGCGAGTCCGATTCCGGTATTTCCGCTCGTGGGCTCGATGATGAGCGCGCCCGGCTTGAGTTTCCCTGCCTGTTCCGCCGCTTCGATCATGGCGAGTCCGATCCGGTCCTTGACCGAGCTTCCCGGGTTGAACGATTCCACTTTGACGACCACTTCCGCTTTTCCGGAGTTCAGTTTGCTGATCCGTACCAGCGGCGTGTTTCCGATCTTTTCGATGATGCTCCCTGCAATTCTGTTCATGGGGTCTTCCTTTCCTTGAAATCAATCACTACTTATTTTATCGTGTTTTCATTAAAATACACCGTCATGACAAAAAGTCAAGACACGGAAGAAAGAAAATCTACAAAAAAAGTATTCTTTCTAAGAAAAGCAGTATTTTACGCTTGAAAAAGCCTCTGGGGCATGGCATATTAACTGCATGAAAGACAGAGGAATCGAAAGGATTTTTAGAAATAATGAAAATCTCGACCAAAGGCCGTTACGGACTGCGCATTCTGCTGGACCTGATCCTGCATGACAGTGAAACCCCGCGCCTGATCCGGGACATCGCGGAATCGCAGCAGATTTCGGAAAAATACATCAGCCGGCTGATCATTGATCTGAGGCGCGCCGGCATGGTCCGTTCGATTCGAGGCGCGAAAGGCGGATTCCGCATTGCGAAAAAGCCGGAGGAGATCACGCTTCTCGACGTGGTCGAGGTGATGGAAGGCCCGCTTTCAATTGTGGACTGCGTGCGTTCGCCTGAAAAATGCACGCGCCATGAAAATTGCGCCACCCGTGCGATCTGGGACAAGCTGAATTCGGAAATCCGGGCGTCCATGAGCCGGATCACGCTTGCGGACATCCTGGAAAACTGCAGCCGGCAGAATGCGGAAAACGGCATTTTCGATTACTGCATCTGACTGGCCTGCTGAATCAGGGCCGGTGATCGCACAGCCCTCCGGCACGAATCTCATGCGCCGTCGAAAAAAATGACAGAACGGCCATGTTTCTGCTTTTTTTATCTGGCTCTGTTCCGGGCATTGCCAAGGGGCTGCTCGCCCCTTGCCCCTCGGCAGGACTCAAAGAGCCCTGCACCCTGCGCAAAAAATTCAATTTTTTGCGCTCGTTTTTTTGTCGCCACCTGCCCCTCCCGAATCTCTGAAAAGACAGTCAACGTTTCGTACACAGCCTTTTATTTTGATCTTCGCTTGCATTTTGAAAAATGACTGTTATATTGCATGGTGTAACATGGATTAAACCACTGACAGAACAACGGATGAAAACGGTTATGAAAACGCAGGCGGAACGGCCATTTTCCGTGATCGACCAGACTTTTACCGCACTGGCCGGGGATATCAGCGCAGGAAAATTCCGGCCGGGAGAACGTCTTCCCGGAGACCGCGAACTTTCCCGCATGTACAATGTGGGGCGCTCTTCCATGATCAAGGTCCTTGGAATGCTCAAGGAGGAGCGTTATGTCGAGCGAGTCCCCGTCTACGGCACGTTTGTCCGGGATGACATTCAGCAGCGTCGCCAGGAAATTTCGCTGGCGTTTGCAACGTCCGATGCCTCATTGAGTCCCTCGGTGCTGAATCATGCGCACTGGGGGACGATGATGGAGATCATACGCGGTGTTTTTGAAGAATCTTCAGTGCATCCCGGGGTCCGGGTTACGCTGATGTACTGTCCCGAGTCTTCGGATCCGATGGTTCTCAGGGGGCAGACGGAAGACCTTGCGGCGTTTGACGGCGTGATATTTTCCGGGCATCTGATGCATCCGCTCAAGGAAAATTATCTCCGGCTGAACAAGCCGGGCGTGGTGCTTGCTCCGAAACTGACGCTGATCCAGGAAAGTCTGCCCGCAGTCGACATTGATTCGACCCATGCGATCGAGGATATGGCCAGGATCGTCGCCGGCGAGGCCGGAAGCCGCCCGGTGCTGCTTCTCCACAACAAGCTGACTCCGGTCGACCTGATTCCGATGAAGCGTTCGTTCGATCTGATCGTCAGGGAACTGGAATTCCGGGGAGCAGCCATTGAAGACGAATACATTGATGAGGAAAAAAACGATCTGGCGACATTGGAAAAGCGCTATGGACGCATGGACTGTTTTCGGAATAAATATGTCTGGTGCCTGAACCGGGGACTTGTTCCGGCAGTTCAGTATCTTCTGCTGAAAAACGGCATCGACTGTCCGCTGATGGCTCTGACATCGTCCATTCTTCCGGGAAGTCCGTACCCCCCGGTGCGTTTCCTCATGGAACCGTGGTACGAAACCGGAAGGACTGCCGTGCGGATGCTCATGGAAAATCTGCTGGAATCGAAACCGCTGAAAAATATCGTACTCCAGACACCGTGCCTGGGTATTCCAAGAGATCAATAAAAAAACAGGGAGAAGAATCATGGAACGGAGCGGACGGGAACGTTCCGGCACAAAGCCGGGGATTCATTTTTTCACATTGATCGAGCTTCTGGTCGTTATTGCCATCATCGCGATTCTGGCGGGGATGCTCCTTCCTGCCCTGAACAAGGCAAGAACGAAGGCAAAGTCCGTCAACTGCCTCGCAAACGTGAGACAGATCCTCGGCGGATTCTCCGCCTATATCGACAGCAACGACGGCTGGTGCATCAACACATATTCGAGCCAGGCGGGGATCGCCGGAACCTGGGGCAGCCGTTTTGTGAATGCAAAGTATCTGAGCAGCCGGGTTCTGACATGTCCGGGAGCGGTCTACCAGCCGTCAAAGCCTCAGAGCAGCGACAACGTCGGGATCGGCCTGAACTATGCGACATTCGGACTGAATGATGTCGTTTCCCTGGTCAAGGAATCCCATGTCGCTCAGTTCCATCGTTCGAGCAGGCTGATTGTCTTCCTCGACGTTCCGACAAAACATCCGGATTATCCCGGACGCAACGGTTATTCCTTCAGCCGCAGCCAGGGATTTGTCGAGGAGACTCCCGCGGCATATTATCCGATCACGACGCGGCATGAAATGCGCTCGAACTGCGGGTTCTTCGACGGACATGCGGCATCCGTCGGGAAAGTGCTTCTGATGCCGGTCAAAGGGGAAGACAGTCTGTTCAATCCCACACAGACCGGCTCTCCCGCTCCCGGAGTGCTCTGGAACCGAATCTGAACAATAATATTGAAAATGATAATAACGAAAGGTCCTTCCATGAAACGACTTGCCTCACTGCTTTTCCTGCTCGCATTCACACTCTGCGCCGGGACTCCGGAACCGCTGCTGACCGCGGATTTCGAAGGTTCCGTCCCAAACGGAACGGTCAGAGGAAAGGCCGAGTATGTCCCGGGCGTTTCCGGGAAGGCCATTGCACTTTCCGATGCCATGGTGACATTCAAGACGCCCGCGGGACTGACGGCTTCCGAAGGAACGGCCTCGGTCTGGGTGAAGCCGCTCAACTGGAAATGGTCGAAGAAGGAATTCGTCTTTCTGCTGACGGCAAAAGGCGGCGCGGTCCGGATCTACAAATATCACATTCCGCTCGGCGTTCTGGCCGCTTACGGGCGCACGGGGAAAATCACGAAGGATCATACCTATGCGAATGCGCCATGGGATCAATTTCAGGACGGGGCCTGGCAGGTCCTCGGCGTTACCTGGAGCCGGAAGCAGCACCTGCTCTG
>CAZHPP010000186.1:0-7594 GCA_964534535.1 uncultured Victivallales bacterium
TGGCCAAAGTCCCCGTGCTTTCTCCCGGAAATTCAGACGAATGCCGCCGCTTCATGATCCAGGCATTCGACCTTTCGGAAAAATACGGCTGTCCCGTGATTCTCCAGTCCACCACCTGCGTGAGCCATTCCAGATTTTACATTGAAACCGCGGACCGCGTTCCGCACGGCCGCATTCCGTTCGTCCACGATCCGCCGAAGCACGTGCCGCTTCCGGTCTGGGGCAGGGTGCGCCGCCGCGAAATCGAGGAACGCATGGTCCGCCAGTCGGAAGACTCCTCTTCTTCCGGATTCAACACCGTGTTCCGTCCCGAACTCCGGGACCTCGGAATCATTTCCCATGGCGTAACGGCGCTGCATGCGCTCGAAACGTTTCCGGAAGCCTCCGTGCTCAAGGTCGGCTGGTGCTGGCCGTTCCCGGATTCCCTGCTGAAAAGATTCGCCTCGGAACGGAAGCGCATCCTCGTGATCGAGGAAGGCGACCCGATTCTGGAGGAGCATATCCGTTCGATCGGAATCGAATGCACGGGCAAGGGCGTTGTGCCGCTCTGCGGCGAACTCACGCCCGAAGTCCTAGCCTCCGTGCGGGATTCATTCGAAGGAAAGCCCTCCTCGCTTCCGAAGCCCGTCCCCGAGGCGGCCGACCTGCCGGGACGCCCGCCCGTGTTCTGCGCCGGATGTCCCCACCGCGGCATTTTCTACGCCCTCGGAAAGTTCGACTGCGTGGTCACTGGCGACATCGGCTGTTACAGCCTCGGCGTGTTCCCGCCGCTTTCCCGCACGGACGTCATGGTCTGCATGGGCGCGGGCTTCACGCTGGCGCACGGCATGGCCAAGGGCGGAGAAACCCGTCCGGTCGTGGGCATTCTGGGCGATTCCACGTTCTTCCATTCCGGAATCACCGGACTCGTCAATCTTGTCTACAACCACGGCAACGCCACGCTGATCGTGCTCGACAACCGCACAACTGCCATGACCGGGCATCAGGACCATCCGGGCACGGGACGCACTCTCATGGGGACTCCCGCTCCGGCCCTTTCGATCGAGGCCATCGCCAAAGCCTGCGGAATCGAATATGTCCGCGTGGTGAATCCCTATGAACTTGAAAAGACGGCGGCCGTTCTGAAGGAGGAACTGTTCCGAGGGGAGCCTTCGCTCGTGATTTCCCGCGCGCCCTGCATCCTCAAGGAAAGGAAGCCGATGGGGAAGCCGTTTTCCATTGACCCGGCAAAATGCAGGAACTGCCGTTCCTGTCTGAAGCTCGGGTGTCCTGCGATTGAAAGTTCCTCGGGCGTAAAACCTGCGATCAATCCCGGACTCTGCGCCGGATGCGGCATGTGCCGCGAAGTCTGCCGTTTCGGAGCCGTTTCCAAAAACAAATAAAAGGAGTTCTGTATCATGGTTCGTGTTGCTCAATGCTGGGATGACGGCGTCGCCACCGACATCAAACTGATCCGGATTCTGAAGAAATATCATGCAAAGGCCACATTCAACCTCAATCCGTCGCTCATGACGCGCACGCGCCAGCAGCCGGTCTGGGCACCTGCAGGATACTCCGGCTGGAGTCACAAGGGCTTTTTCGGCGGACACGTCGGGCTGGATGAACTTACGAAGATTTACGCCGGATTTCAGGTTGCCTCCCACTGTCTTCACCACATGAATGCGGGTGACGTTCCGGACGGGGAGTTCATGAAGGATGCCGTCGGCGCAAAGGAATTTCTGGAAAATCTGTTTCAGAAGGAGTGTCCCGGATTCGCCTGGCCCTGCGGAAAATATACGCCTTCCACGGCTGCCGCAATGAAGAAGGCCGGATTCGCCTACGGACGCACGGTCGAAAATTCCGATTTTCCGGAAAAGTTTGACGATCCCATGATCCTGCGTTCGACCTGCCATTATCAGGATTATCAGTTCATTTCCAAGTTCAAGGCAGCAAAGGCCCGGAACGGCGTCTTTTATTTCTGGGGCCACAGCTATGAAATGATGGATTCGCGCGGCATGTGGAACCAGCTCGAAGCAAAAATCAAATATCTTTCCGAAGACCCCGAAGTCGAGTGGATTGACGTGGTCGACATCGTCCGCTGATTTTTCCGTTTTCCGCCGTCATTTCATCTTTTTTTGCTTGCAATATGTAACAGTTACATATATATTACGGGCATGGACACAGGAAAGTCCTTAACGGAGAAAGGAAAAAATCATGGCAAGGAAGAAAATCGGATTCATCGATCTGTTCATCGACGAATGGCATGCGAACAATTATCCGGCGTGGATCCGTCAGGCTCCGCGCGCGAATGAATTTGAACTCGGATATGCCTGGGAAGAGGCGCCGAAGGGCGGAAGAAAGCCGCTTGCCGAATGGTGCCGTTCCGTCGGAATGACGCCGGCCGGCTCCATTGAGGAAGTCGTGGAGAAGTCCGATGCAATTTTTGTCCTGGCTCCCGCGAATCCGGAAGTCCACGAGCGTCTGGCGGAGATTCCGCTGAAATGCGGCAAGCCCCTTTATATTGACAAGCCGTTTGCCCCGGACCGTGCGGCGGCGAAGCGGATCATCGACCTTGCAAAGAAGAGCGGAACGCCGCTGATGACCTCGTCCGCCCTGCGCTACAGCGATGAAATTCTCAAGGCTTCCGCTGAAAAATTCGCGAAATCCCCGGCAGCGTTTGTTGCGACGACGAGCGGCGGCGGAAATTTTCCAGAATATGCGATCCATCAGCTGGAAACGATTGTTACGCTGATGGGCACGGGCGCGAAATCCGTCACGCAGAACACCGCCGGAACGCCGTTCCTCAACGGCACGATCCGTTATGACGACGGACGTCTTGCCTCCTATTCCTATGCCCCGTTCTTTGCGTTTCAGATTGCCGCGGCAAATTCAGAAACGAGCGTGACTTTCAACTCCGGAAGTCATATGTTTGAAACACTTCTCGCAAGGATTCTGGATTTCTTCGTCACAAAGGAATGCCCGATTCCGCGGGAGCAGACGCTGGAAATCGCGGCTCTGCTGGATGCATGCGTCAAGGCCATGAAGAAGCCAGGCAAGGCGATTCCCGTGGCTCATTGAACCGCTTTTTCCATCAAAGTCGAAATCCGGCATAAACGCGGCGGCCCGCTGTTTATGCCGGATTTTATTTCCTGCGGCGGCTTCCAATCCTTGACTTTTTAATTTTACGATTCGCAGCCGCGCTTTCAGCGGGGAAGCCTGTCATGTGTGAAGAGCAATGGTTCGCGGGCAAGAAGACCGAGCACGTAATTCATTGTGCCGAAAGCGTCCAGAATACGGCAGTCCGCTGCTCCGAAAGCCGCTCTTCTGACCAGTCCCTGCCGGAAGAACAGCGGTTCCATCTTTCCGTAATAGTTGGAATGCGCCCCCTGATGACGGAGGGAAGGCACCGGAACAACCGTGCCGTCCGCAAGATGTATTTCGAGCGGCTGACGCGATTCGGTCAGCGATCCGGGAACTCCGGCCCACTCTTCCACGCCGTGAAGGAAGGTGTTGCAGCACATGGTGCCCGTTCCGATGAAAAAGATCTTCGCATGTCTGTCGGCCAGACGCCCCCACGGCGACTGTCTGGCGCACGGAGTGTCAAAGCGTTCGTGTCCGGAGACGAACGACTCGGCGTCAGGCCCGAACGCGGCCACGGAGTGCGTCGGGTGCAGCGACCGCTTCACGCCAGGACGCCTGCGGAACATTTCCGGCAGGAGTCCGATGCAGGCCGGCGTATTTTCCGGCGAGAACACTCTCTGTTCCGCATTCACGTCCGCATAGCTCAATGCGGGCAGGACGAGCAGTCCTTTGCGCCCGAAATAATCCATCAGCACGTCGAGCACCGTATCGGCGCCGCCTTCCACGGCGCCGATGCTCTTCATTGAGGAATGAACCAGAACGGTATCGTCCTCGCGGAAGCCGGCGTGTTTCAGGTCCAGTTTCAGATCGGAGGCGCTGGACGATGTGCCCGGCCCGGGAATATGAGTTTCTGATTCCTTATTCATGCTCTGTCTTTCTCTGTCATGCTTTGCTTCCGCAGCGGTAAAAGCCGACGCGTTCCAGAATGGCGTCCCGCCAGGAGTCTTTGCCGATGTGCACTCCGAGATCGCATTTCGGGGCGAAGCGGTAGGCCGCGCCTTCGACCGAATGACAGTCCGTCCCGCCAGTCGAAAGCAGTTTATGCTCCAGACAGTAGGCGCGGTAGACCGGGGTCTGATCCGGCGGCACGATTGTCTGGGAACATTCTATGCCGTCGAAGTTCAGCAGTTCCCGCAGCGCGTCCAGCTTTTTCCGGTCGGCGTTTTCGATGTATGCCGTCGGATGCGCCAGGAAGACGAGTCCGCCTGCCTTCTGAACGGCCGGGATCACGGCGTCGTATGACGGATAATGCGGGAGTGACGCATTCCAGAGCACATCGTAAAAGGCATCGGTCGTGTCGTAATATTTTTTTTCTTTGACCAGATAATCGGTCTGGACTCCGTTCTGGACATGCGTGATGCCCTGGAAGCGGATCGTCCGTTCCGGACGGTACCGCCTCAGGAGCATCAGTCTGTCTTCGCGGGAGTAGGGATGTCCGGCCTCTGTCATCAGTCTGCATACGGCGTCGCCGTAGGCGCACTGCCACTTGTGGTAAAGATCAAGGACATGCGCCAGGCCGCCGGAAGGTTCGGCAGGCAGACCGAGACAGACTATGTCGATGCTTCCCAGTTCGGAATAGACCGTCAGTTCGGCTCCGGGGACATAGGCGACCTCCGGGAAGTTCCGCGACGCAGTCTGTATCTCGCGGAAGGAATCCATCGTATGATGTTCCGTGAATGCGAGGTATCTGACTCCGCGCTTTTTTGCGAGTTCGAAATAGCCTTCGATCGGAGCCGTGGCGTCATAGCTCCACAGCGTATGGAGGTGAAAATCAAAAGAGGCGTATTGCATTTTCTCTTTTTCCTTCAGATGTCAGGCTGCCGATCACTTGATCTCTTCGAGGCAAATGTGGTCGAACCATGCGGTTCCGGTGAATGCACCGGCTCCGGCGTGCATGTAACTGTCTCCCAGCGGAGCGTCGCCCGTCGTGAATTCAAAGCTCTGATAGGTCCACGGCAGAGTGCCGCTCAGTCTTTCTTCGGGGAACCAGAAGTTCTTTTTGCAGTTGATTCTGGCATTGGCTCCGCCGCCTGACTTTACATCCTGCAGCTTGAAGAAATACGAGAAGCGGTAGCGCGTGTTGGGCTTCATGACGCGGGTAATATTCTGACAGAGGTAGCCGCCGCCTATTTTTTCGGCACGGACCCTGAGGCTGCTGCCGCCGAAAAGGAATTCCGTGGTGTCAATGGAGATCTTGCCTCCCTTTTCAGGATATTCGACCCAGTCCCGGACCTCGGTGCGGCTGAGATCGAAGTCGGGATTCTTCACGAGATTGACGGTCTTCTTTTCCGTCAGGATTCCGAAATGTTCCGGGTCGAGGAATTTATCGCCGACGAAGGGCGACCATGTGTAATACTGCACAGGGGCGTTCTTCAGCGCGCGGCCGCGGGTAAAATTCGCCTTGAAGCCGTCAGGGTTGAATGCCGAGGGGAAGCCCCGGAGCGGGATCCGCACCGATGCGCGCCAGCCGGAAGGAGTCCGTTCGGTCTTTACTTCGGCATTGCTTGCCCAGGTGCTGTCCGTCAGGACGTCTTTGCCGAAGACGGTGCAGCGGTTGTCCGTCAGGGAGCCTTCCGAGTTGACGATGATCTGGAAGAATTCCTGCCCTTTTCCCGAAGGATCAAGGAAGATTTCAACGTCGTTGTCCTGCCACAGTTCAGGATCGTCATTCTTGCGTTTTGCCGCCGAGGCATCCCCCATTTTGGGTTCCGTGCAGTTGAAATCGGCGTTGAAGGACTCCTTGTCGAGCCAGACTTTGACCGAGGCGGGAACAACACTGCCGTCTTTCTTCCCGCAGGCCTGGAGCCAGAGCGTGGAAGGAATCGTCGTCCGGAAGGCCGCCATGACGTTGTTTTCCTTGTCGTAGCGGGTGTACTGCGCGAGGAGGACGTCAAGGAGACCCTTGCGGTAATAGCGGACCCGTTTCAGGGCATCCGGATTGTTCGCCGCCAGTTTTTCGGCCTTGTCGAAATCTCTGACGAGCTGACTGCGGAATTCCGCCGAGTAGTATTTTCCCCACAGATCGACCTGGGAGGGCAGAGCGGCAATCGGGCCGAGAGGAGTATCTACATTGCGGCAGCGCACCTGAAGGAACATGTTTTCAAGGTCGTTGAAGATTTTTTCGGTGACAGGGGCGGCCGGACCGAACATCAGGTTGTGGAATTCCCGGATGACTGCATCGACGTCCGCGGAATTATCCCATGCCACCCTGCTGAACACATAATAGTTCAGCGTGTTGAAAAGCAGATAGTCGGTTTCGGACTCCATGAATGCCCCGTAGATTCTGTGTCCGACCTGCTTGTAATAGTTTCCGATCCGGCGCGGAGCCAGCGACGGTATGCCGGGCAGAATGTAGAATTTGTGGGCGTAATTCCACAGCCACACCTTGCCGTTGATCTTCTTGTTCCACGCATCGATCAGGTCAATTTCCTTCTGGCGGTCGACGCCCTGGCTGTACGGCCCCGGGATTGCGACCATCACGAGCACGTTGGACGGAATGTCGACCTTCGGAACGGGCTTCATGTAATGATAGGCCATCTGGGAGATCCATTTGCCCGGAGCCTTTTTTGCCGCATAATTGGCAACGTCCGCGGTCTTGCGCCACATAAATTCGTTGATCGAGGCGTCGTCTTTCATATAAGGCTTGCATTTGTCGCAGAGGCACGGGACGTATCCGTCCTGAGGCATTACGCCGGCAACGAACCCCGGATGTTGTTCGGTAGGTCCCCAGCAGCCGACGCCGCGGCTTTCCGAGGGCTCGTTGCGCAGAATCGAAACGATGTCCTCCTTGATGATCTCCCAGACCCCGCTGGTGTAGCAGAGCTGTCCCGGATGGGGCATCGACGGCTCATTGTAGCGCCGTCCGTCCGAACGCAGCGCAAAATAGTCCGGATGGCTCTTTCCGAAGCGCTGGACCAGGCTCATTCCACCGAGGCCGTGGCAGTCCGGAACATATTTGCTCTGGAGCCGGAGCATGCGGTGGAACCGGCTTTTTTGAGACGTAACCGTGGAGATGAATGGATTTTCTTTCGATCTCGTCTCATCTTCCCATATTCCGCTGTAGATTGCAACGGTTCGTGCTTCATAATCGGGGCGGTCGAAGATATTGATTTCAGGGATCGTCACGGCCTTTCCTGCCGGAATGAAGACGCCGATGTCGTTGGGCATATAGAACCGGATTCCGGCAAACCGTTCCAGAAAGTCATAAACCGCCAGAGTCGATCCGTATTCGGCCCAGATTCCCCAGCCGCTGGTGGCATTGCTGTGGTTGATGTCGATCCCCGGATCGTCGACTCCGGCAAGATAAAGTCCATCCTTTGCGGTCCGGATGACGAACCCGTCGCGGCAGAGAGTCGAGGGCAGTCCGGCCGCCTTGGAATATTCGCTGAGACCGACGAAAATCGGAAATTTATTCCCCGACGGGCTTTCGACGATCGGGAGATTGACATTCAGGCGTTTTCCCAGATAATTCTGA
>CAZHPP010000187.1:0-7525 GCA_964534535.1 uncultured Victivallales bacterium
CGGAAAGGAAGACGAGGCCCATCCCCGCAAGGAAGCCGATTCCGTTCATGCGGCTCCATACGCTGACGGGACGGCGGAGAAACATCATGGGGACAAAGACCAGGATCGGCCCCGTCCAGCCGACCGTATAGAACGCGAAGGCGGCCGCAAGAGAGGAGAGCAGCCAGGCGAGCTTCCAGCTGCCGCGCCAGGACCCCATGTCGAACCACAGCATCCAGGCGGTGAAGATGGCAAGCGATCCCGTGAGTTCCGGCGAGGCCGGAAGGTATTTGTCGGAAACCAGAATGCTGGTGAGAAGCGCGCATGCGGCGGCAGGTGCGGCCGTCGTCCCGCCAGAAGCACGGACACAGGTCAGGAAAACCACGCCGCAGAGCGCAAGAAGCGAAATCACAGGGATCAGCCGCAGCGCATACTCCATGCCGCAGCCCGCAAGCCGGAGAACGGAAACCAGCAGCGGAAACATCGGATATCCTCCCGATTCCGGCATTTCTCCCTGCATGGTCACGAACGGCGGAAAGCCGCGCAGCCCCTCCGTCATTACGGCATATTCCCCTTCGTCGCCGAAGAGTTCGCCCGCGCCGAAAATCCACGGCAGGAACCCGACGGCAAAGAAAAGCAGCAGAAGCAGAATCGATGCCGTGAGCGGAATATGTCTGTCCTCGTGAATCATTCAGCGCCTTTCCGGAAGCGGCGGTTCGATCTGGCCTTTGGAACCCACGCGCGGCGTATTGTCGTCATCGTCCAGAACGCGGGCGAGGAATCCCTTCTTCGGAACCCTCACGCGCACGCGGACCTGGAACGATTCCGCGGGGGGAACGGTTTCCCAGCTGCGCCGATAGTTGTATTTGATTCCGGCAAAGCCCGGACCGACAACCTTGTAGTCAAGCACGCGCGTGCCGGGGGCGCCGCAGAGTTCAGTCTGACGGACGTTGTTCATTTCCACGCGGCTGGAGGCCAGGCGCAGGACTTCGGGATCGGGAACGCCGTCCGCGAACCACATGAATCCCGTCGTGGGATTCGTCTTGAGATGGATCGAAACGGTGTCGCCTTCGGAGGCGGTGACCGTGGAACCGGAATTCTTTTCCGTCAGAATGATGGTCGAGGGGCCGGAAAATGTGCTGCATCCGCAGAGCGCCAGCGCCAGAAGGAGCGCGGACGCAGCCGGAATTTGCTGGCGCAGCATCGTCAGGCCTCCTTTTCCAAATGGTTGAGGAGATAGTCCTTCACGGACTCCGCGAGCGGGCGGGCGGAAAGGCCGGTGCCGAGCGACTGGAATTTCGTCATGTCGGCGCAGGTGTAGTACTGGTATTTTCCCTTCAGCTGTTCGGGCATGTCGATGTATTCGATCTGCGGAGTCTTTCCGAGGGCGGCGAAGGCGGCGTTCACCAGCGAATTCCAGGTTTCCGCGCGGCCGCTCCCGATGTTGTAGATTCCATGCGCCTTCTTCTCCAGAAGCGCCAGGACCATCTTCGCGGCGTCCTTCACATAGATGAAATCGCGCTTCTGCTCGCCGTCGGCGTACTGCGGAAGATACGAGCGGAAGAGTCTGACCTTGCCTTCGGCGCGGATCTGCTCCCACGAGCGGAGGACCATGCTGCGCATCGGCCCCTTGTGGTGTTCGTTCGGGCCGAACACGTTGGTGAACTTGACAGCTGTGAGATGCTTCAGATAGCCGCGGCGGCGCGCCCAGAGGTCGGTCAGCTGCTTGGAATAGCCGTACATGTTCAGCGGACGGAGCTTTTCGATTCCGTCCTCGTTGTCGGAATAGCCGTTTTCTCCTGCGCCGTAGGTTGCCGCGCTGGAGGCGTAGACCATGGGAATTCCGCGGCGGACTGCTTCGCAGGCGAGTTTCTTGGTAAATTCGAAGTTGTTGTGGACGAGATAAGAAGCATCGGTTTCCGTGGTGGAGGAGCATGCGCCCATGTGGATCACGGCTCCGATCCGGTCGAGTCCGGAGCCGTCGAGCAGGGCACGGAGGTCGTCCTTCTCCATGTAGTCGTCGAAGCGGAGGGAACGGAGGTTCTTCCATTTTTCGGAGGTGCCGAGATGGTCGACGGCGAGGATATCGGTTTCGCCGCGGGAATTGAGTTCGGAAATGATGGCTCCGCCGATCAGACCGGCCGCGCCTGTTATGAGATATTTCATGAGCGATTCACTCCGTATTTTTTACCAGAGGGAAAGCGGGGAGCCTTCGGACTCGTGAAGTTTTTCGGAGCGGGAACCCGTTCCGAGTCCGGGGTAGACCTCGAAATCCTGGTTATGAAAGTGCTGGATGTCCTGTTCGGAAACCCGTTCATGACGGGTGAAATATTTGGAAAGAGTCGCCTTTGCGCTGGATTCCGTACGCGGAGGCTTCTTCTTCGGGGAATCTTTTCCGCCGGTGGAGGCGCATCCGCAGAATGCAAAAACCGCGGCAGCGGCCATCAGAAAAATTATGAATCGTTTCACGGCTTTGCCCTTTCTCATTTGTATTCGATGATGACCATGGTCTGGTCGTCGTCCTGTTCCTGTTTGTTGTCGGTGAAGGCGTCCAGGGATTCCATGATCCCGGGAATGATTTTTTCCGGAACCGTGTTCTGTTCGCAGAGACTGCGGTAAACTTCGGTCAGGCGCGGAATTCCGAACTGTTCGTTGGCGCCGTTGAGCGCTTCGTTGATTCCGTCGGTGAACAGAAGCATCTTCGTGTTCGGGCGGACTTCGGTGTTGATCGTGTCGAAGGTGGCAAGCTCGCTGGGCAGCAGGCCGATTCCGGAGCCTTCCGGCGAAACGGTGCGGATGTGGTTCCGCAGATGGATCAGCAGCGGAGTGTGTCCCGCCCGGGCATATTCCATGGAGGCTTCCTTCCTGTCCAGCAGACAGCACCCCAGGGTCACATACCGTTCGTCGAGGGTGTCACGGTAGATGTTGTCATTCAGCTCGACCAGCATGTCGTTGAGCGAAATGAAGCGGTCGATGTTGGAGCGGATGAAGGTCCGAGTCATGGCCATGATCATGCAGGCGGGAATTCCCTTGCCGCAGGCGTCGCCGATCACCACGAGCAGACGGTCGTCGTCGATCCGGATGAAGTCGTAGAAGTCGCCGCTCACTTCCTTGCATGCGCGGGTGAAGGCATGCACGCGGAACTTGCCCCACACGGGGAATTCGGTCGGGATCATGGAAAGCTGGAGATTCCGCGCGAAGGTGAGTTCCTGGCTGATCCGCTGCTGTTCGCTGAGCGCCGCATAGACGTCGAAAATGTTCTGCGCCAGCACGACCTGGGAGGCAATGAACTTGAAGCGCGCAAACTGTTCGGGCGAAAACGGACGGTCGCCGCCCTTGCTGTTGACCGCGCACATGACTCCGGTCACGCGGCCGTCGCGGATGAGCGGGACGGCCATCAGCGTGCGGATCGGCACGGGCCCGCGCGCCGTTTCCGCGATCCGCGGGTCTTCGCCCGGCGACTGCAGGTACACGTCCTCGCGCTTTTCCGCGATTTCCCCGATGAATCCCTGTCCGACCGGAATGTATTCCTTCTTCAGGACGTCGAGAAGGTATTTCGATTTCGTCAGGACGTAGTCGGAAATCGTGCTGTTCGTGAAGGAGGGGAACGCTCCGTAGACGCCGACCGCGTGGAGCTTCCCGTTTTCAAAGCCGAAAATGCAGACCGCCTGGGCTTCCACCAGGTCGCCGATGTATCGCGCCGTGATGTTCATCCATTCGCTCGACCCGCCTTCGCTTGCCGAGAGATTGCGTGAAAACAGGTCCATGAACCGCGCCGTCTCGGCCTGCTTGTGGTAGGCGTCCCCGAGTTTCCGGCGCAGCAATGCGAGGCGCACGTTCTGCCGCCATGTATACAGTGCCAGCAGAATCAGCACGATCTCGATGATCACAACCCATAATACAGGCATCGTCATCCTTCGTCATTCCTTTCGCAGCTGTGGTATCTGTGTACAGTATCCGTTGCGGAGCGATTTTTCAAATGTTTTTCCGCGAAAAGAGGCATTTTTTTCTCCGGTTCCGGACTTGAAAAAACGCTCTTACGGCCGGGCCGGTTCGAAACAGACGGGAAGGTCCGTCCAGAACAGGTCGAACGGATCCGTTTCCCGCATCTTCGCATCGGCCTTGAGATAATAGTTCCGGTAAGCGGCTCCGAGGTTGCGGTCGCCCGTGCCGTATTCGCAGTTCGCCAGGAACAGCATGGCTTCCGGCGAACCTGCTGCAGCCGCCGCGCGCCAGGCCTCCATGGTAGCCGGGGAAAGCCTTCCGGAGGAATCCCGTTCCTGAGAGAACAGGCGCGCGCGCATCGCCAGGATTTCCGGAGTCTTCCGGTTCCTCAGCGGCGAAACGGCGGCCCGCAGAAGGGCCGTGTCGTTTTCGGAAACGGCCAGACGCCCCGCCGCAAGCATGGCCGGCTCGTAGCCGGACTGAACCGCCGCCAGAAGAAGCCGGGCCGCACCGGCCGGGTCCTTCCTCATCAGACGGCCTTCCGCGGGAAAGATTCCCGCCAGGCACTGCGCTTCCGGAATCCCCGAATCCGCCGCAATCGAAACCGAATTCAGGGCGTCCGCAAACAGCATCTGGTCAAACGGCTGGAACAGCGAATCGATCGTCCGGCGCGACTTGAGCCGGTCGTAGCCGCAGCCCGATTCCCGGTACAGCAGGTCCTGAAGGACCCATGCTCCATAGAGGAAATGGTCCCGCGGAGTCCGGAGCGCCGTCTGGTCCGGACGGTACTCCCTCTGCCGGAAGATCAGGTTCAGCTCCTGCGTCCCGCCCGTCCGCGAAAGATAGTGCAGGAGATGGAACAGCGGAAATTCCGAAGCCGCCGCCTTGTCCTCGAAGGAGGCTTTCGCAATCTCAAAACCGGGCACGCCGAGCGCCTGCATGGTCAGCCTGGCAAATGCGCATTCCGGATTTCCGAGCGCGGCGCCCGCCGCAAAGTCAGAATACTGTTCCTTTGCGCTCTTGCGGAACAGTCCGCGCAGATAAAACGCGGGGGCGTATCCGGTCCCGCAGAGAAAATCCAGATTTTTGAGCGCCGCATCCCGCGCGGCCGGATCCGCCGGACCGCTGCTCTGCGCGCTGAAGAAGGTTTTCAGCCGGACGTATTCCAGTTTCGGATTGTTCCGGATCCGGCATTCCAGCGGAAGGTCTGCATAGCGGTTCCCCGTGTTGACGGCGCCCTTCCCGGAAACAGGATGGAACGGCAGACGGAGTCCCTTCGGGAACGAGGCCGGAGCGTATGCCCGGTACATCATGAGTTCCAGAAGTTCTCCTGCCTGATATACGTTGAGTTCGAAGGCGCGGCGCAGGAATCTTGCGGCCTTCGCGGTGTCCTGTCCCTTCGGACCGAATCCGCGCCAGGCGGCGCATCCGAGCTGATAGTACGCCAGCGCATGGCCCGCCGTTTCAGCCGTATGCTCCAGTTCCTTCAGTCCGCGTTCCCATTCGGCCGCGGGACCGTAGATCAGCCGCATCGCCTGACGGTACTGGAAATCCGGATTGTTCCGCCAGCTGTTCTTCCGGTCGGAGGGAAAGTACCGGTCGTACGGGTAGGGTTCCGGCCTGGGCGGAGGCTGGGCGAGCGCTTCCCCGAGCGATCCGTAGAACCGGACTTCCGGCTGCGAAAATTCCACCGTCCGGATGATCCGGTCCGGAATCCCGATCACGACCGTCCCGAACGCAGGAATCTCTTTCCCATTGGTACGCAGCTGGAAATCCCGCCGGATTTCATGGTTCCAGATGGAATATTTTCCCGTCGCGGGCTCCAGGATGAGCCGCACCTTCAACGGCGCGTAATAGATCGATTCGTCGATGAAATTGTAAAGCGGGGCCGCATTCGGGAGCGGAGCCGCGGCAGGCAGGAAAACTCCCGCGCCCGTCCTGACCCCGGAAGATTCCGCGAACATGGGATCGACCGCGCAGAAAATCCCGGCGAGTTCATCCCTGCTCGAGGCCGGCTGGAGCGCGGAGGTCCACCCGATCAGCACGTTCCGGAACGGGGAACGCAGGTCTTCCGGATCGGGCTTCGTCTGACGCTTCATTCCGGGGAAAATCCGCACGGTGAAGTCGATGCTGACGGCGCCTTCGGCCTGGGCCGCATCCCTGCGGTTCCGGAACAGAACCAGATTCATGGTGCTGAGCGCCTTGTCGGCAGGGGATTCAAGATTCACGGCGCAGGGCGCATAATTGCCCTTGAACCGGGAGTCCAGGGTAAAGTTTCCTCCGGCCAGCTTGACGGCGGTTCCGAGCGCGGTCCGGCAGACGATTTCCGCGTTCCCGCCGATCTGCCAGTCATAGGTGAAGTTCTTTGCACGGCGGCTCTCCTTCCCGGAGGCGCAGAAAAAGAACAGAAGCGCCGCCGGGATCAGGATAAGAGAAAGACCAACTCTGCCGCTCCCCGCTTTCAAGTGTCACTCGTCCAGTTTGCTGACCAGATTCTTCTTGAGCACGCCGGCTTCCGCCAGCCGGTCGATCATCTTCTGCATCGTGTCGTAAAGGATCAGGAAACCGTGAAGGTTCATGATCAGGCGCTCCGTCTTTTCCGGAACGGGAGGCGCTTCCTTCCCGGTCACGTCCGGCTGAAGACGGGCAAAGTCAAAACGGACCATCGCACCCGCAAAATGAAGCTGGGTCAGCCCGTCGACGTAAAGTTCCTGTTTGCAGTCCATTCGATTATTTTCCTCTGAAGAAAGCCAGGACGGCTTTCAGAATTTCCGCGGGTTCCGCCATGCGCCCGACCCCTTCGGTCCCGCACGCCAGACGCCCCGTTTCCGGACCGCAGAATTCCACGCCCCGGTCCGCCAGACGCCGGCAGTTCTCACGGACGGCCGGATTGTTCCACATGCGCGGATTCATGGCCGGTGCCAGGATCATTTTCCCGGAAAACGCGATCGCCGTCGTGGTGAGCGCATCGTCCGCGATCCCGTTCGCGTATTTCCCGAGAAAGTCCGCCGTGGCCGGCGCAACCACCATCAGTTCGGCGCGTTCGGAAAGCTCCACGTGCTCGGGCTCCCACGTCGGCGCGCTCCAGATGTCGCTCGTCACACGGTTCCGCGAAAGGGTCAGGAAAAGACGCTCGGAAACGAGCTTCTTCGCGTTCTCCGTCATCACCACATGGACGTCGAGTCCGGACGCAGTCAGTTTCGAGCAGAGGTCGGCGGCCTTGTATGCCGCGATCCCGCCCGTGACGCCCAGAATCACACAGTGTCCGTCATTCTTCATCGAAGGCATGGCTCCAGCGTTTGGTCGAAAGCGAAAACGCCGTGTACAGCGCTTCCAGCTCCCGCGAGGCTTCTTCCAGCCTGTCGTTCAGGAGAAGATAGGAGTATTGAGGGGCGCACAGCACTTCCGTGCGGGCATTGGCGAGCCGCCGCCGGATCACCTCTTCGGTTTCGGTGCCGCGTCCGCGGAGCCGGCGTTCGAGTTCGGCGAACGAGGGCGGCGCCACAAAGACGAATTCGCAGCAGCGCGCCAGCATGTCGTTCTGCGCGCAGAGTTTCCGGACCGATGCCGCACCCTGAACGTCGATGTCCAGCACCATCTG
>CAZHPP010000188.1:0-7503 GCA_964534535.1 uncultured Victivallales bacterium
CTCAAAAATCGAAAGCCGCCCCAAGGGGCGAGGTATTAACCCAGAAGAATAAAATCACCCCGCCCCTCCCGCATCCATATATCTCACACATGCCACGCCAGGAGAGAAGAGCCGCGGTCCTGTCCCCTCTCTTTTTCAGGCATTGCCTCGCCGCCATCTTCCCGGAGCGACGCCATATTTCCGGACGAAACATCTTGAGAGATGATATTCGTCGCAGAATCCTGTCATTCCGGCGATCTCTCGCAGAGATTTTCTGCCGCCGAGCAGGGCCAGCGCAGCTTCCAGGCGGAATCCGATGAAGGTCTGCCAGACGGTTTCTCCTGCAAGTTTCCGGTAATTATGTTCGAGAGAGGAAACGCTGCAGCCGAGCTTTACGGCAAGGTCCCTGACCGACACATGTTTCTCGATGGAATCCAGCAGAAGCGCGCGCACCTGGGAAACGAAATCGCCGCTGAATTCCGTTTCCAGACGGAACTGCCAGTCGCTGTACACCGGTTTGACATTCTGGAGGATTGCGGCGATCTCATACAGATATTTCTGCGCGGTCATCCAGCCGGTTTCTCCGAAGAGCAGGCATTTGGAAGGGGCGCGTTCCAGAATTGCGCCGACAATGCGCCCCGGGTCGAAAATTTCAGCACAGCCGCGGGAATTATTCACGAGCCTTGTCAGATTCAGCCGGTCTCCGCCGTCAAACGTGATGAAGCTCCCGGCCAGGAATCTGCCTGAAATTTTCCGCTGCTCGCGGAAACGGAGCCCGGGCGGATAGAGATGAAGGGTCCCGTCCATCCTGCGCCGCACCCTGGGTTCGCCGCCGACGGCATAATAACTGATATCCCCCTTCACATAGTCAAGCACCCAGTAGGGGAAGCAGAAACTGCTGGAATGCTTCGCCCTGCTGTAGCCGTGGTCGGACAGCGCGCGGACTCCCGGGGTCATCCAGTGTGCCTCCGGAACGCGGTAGTACTGATTGTAATCCCTTGCGAACACGAATGTTTTTCCTGACCTGAATTTGATTCTGCCGGTTTGCATTATTATACATCTTTATTGCAGGATTGTCAATTTCAAAAGCGGGGAAAATAAGATATAATATAAACAGAACCTCAGGAGGAAATGCAGAAATGGCAGAAGGAACCGCAGACATGTGCCGGGTCCGGATTCTGTTCGATCATCCGGAATCCGGAACGCTGGAAATCAGGAACGGAACGCTCGTTTCGCCGAGGGAATTCCATTCCGTCATGAGCGTCGAGGCAGAAACCTCAGGCGCGAAACTTTCCGTGGGCGCGCATCAGGGAATCGTGACCGTGCTCCGGGAAAAGGACTCCTTCTCGTTCAATCTGCGGGACGTCAGTTCGGAAACGCCGATTTTCATTCCGGAATACCATGCGGCGGTCGTTCCGGGAACAGACCTCCGCAGCTACCATGAAACGGCATCGGACCTGACCGGACGGGGCGGGATCTCCGACTTCGCCCGGATGGAAAACGAACCGGAAGAAAACTTTGAACACGCGGCGGCGCGGAACCGGAAAATGGACTGT
Organism: uncultured Victivallales bacterium; assembly: GCA_964534535.1. Lineage (GTDB taxonomy): Bacteria > Verrucomicrobiota > Lentisphaeria > Victivallales > UBA1829 > CAZHPP01. The sequence continues at coordinate 1,536 of CAZHPP010000188.1, forward strand.
CCGGTCTGGCTTGGCCTGGGCCGGGACATGCGGATTTTCCATGTTTCGCCGCGCATATCCACCCTCAGCCACCCAGATTACGACTATCATTCCTGGGGCCGGATCAGCACCTTCTGCCACTCATGGCGGCGTCCGGCCGATCCGGAAACAGAAGACTATGATGCGAAAAACGACATCGTTTTCGACATCGGTCCCGGCACCGACTGCTGTCCGGTCCTTTCAAAACGGCTGGAAGACGGCTTTCTGCCGATTCTCCATGCGGTCCAGGACAACCGGAGCATCCGGTATGAACTCACGATTTTCGTCACAAATGAAAAAGCCCCGCTTGCGCCGGGAAGCGTCCGAGGAACAGCCCCCGCTGCCGCATTCCGCAATACCGGCGGGAACATGGACTGCTTCGAGGACGCCGCGGCACGCCGCCGGATCATGGAAGCCAACTGCGGCGCACAGGACGAAGAACCCCTGTGCGTGGTGCACATTGAAGCGGTCAACGTATCAAAGGCATGTGCCTATGCATGGTTCAAGACAGCCTGTTTTTCCGATCCGAAATTTAAATCGCTCCGGCCTTCGTTCCATGACGGCATGAGGATGCTCGGGAACCGGGTTGCCGCCGTGAGCCGCATCAACGGGAAACCGGCGGAAGACGAGGAAGCCGCAGTCCTGGTGCGGCCGGGGAAAAGCGCGGTCTTCGAAGTCATCGTTCCGCATGCCGCCCTGCCCATAGAACGCGGCGCGGCGCTGGCCGGACTGGACTATCGTGCGCATCTGGAAGGCTGCCGGAAATTCTGGCGCGCCAAACTTCAGGCGGCGGCAAAAATCATTCTTCCGGAACGGCAGATGAATGAACGGATTCAGGCCGGACTGCTGCACATGGACCTCAACATGCTGGGGCTCTCCGAATCCGGCCCGCTCCTGGCAGCGACCGGATGCTATTCTCCCATCGGAACCGAAAGCGCGCCCATGATCCAGTTTTACGACGCCGTCGGCGAGACGGACATGGCGGAACGCGCCCTGGACTTCTTTTTCCTGCGGCAGCGCGAAGACGGATTCATTCAGGACTTTGCCCGCTACGAAAGCGAAACCGCTCCCGTGCTTTGGACCGCGGCCGAACATTTCCGTCTCACGGGAGACCGGGCCTGGCTCCGGCGCACGGCGTCCAGCCTGAAAAAATCCTGCGGTTTCATTCTCCGCTGGATCGCCTCGAACCGGAAAGAGGAATACCGCGGCACGCCGCTTTACGGTCTGGCCTCCGGCAAGTTCTCCGATCCGGAAGAATTTCTTCATGGCTATCTGATCAATATCGAAAACTGCCTTGCGCTCGACGGCATGCGCCGCACCTTCGCGGAGGAAGACCCGGAATATTCCGCCATGCTCGGGAAAGAACTCGCCCTGTTCCGGACCGACCTGCTTGCCTCACTGGAATATTCCGCCGCGCATGCACCGGTCATCCCCTTTGCGGACGGCACATGGGGGCCGCTGATGCCGCCCTTTGCGGAGTATACCGGGGGAATTTCCCATTATGCCGACGGCGGCTGCTGGCGCACGCACGGCATGATCGCGAGCCGCAGTTCGGCCCTGCTGCATCTTGGCCTGACCGGCCTGCTGCCCATGAATGGAAAATTCATGACCATGCTCCTCAAGGCGAACCAGCATCCCGCGACGACCGAAAATGCAGCGCTGAGCCAGCCCTATACATACCGCCACGACATCTGCCATCTGCGGCGGGGAGAGGTGAAACTCTTCCTCAAGGCCTTCTACAACCAGCTTTCCGCCATGAGCGATCCGGAAACTTACGACTTTTACGAGCATTACTGGGGCGCAAGCGAACACAAGACTCACGAGGAGGCATCCTTCCTGATGCAGATCCGGTGGATGCTTTATTTCGAGGAGGGAGAAACCCTGAAGCTGCTTCCGGCCGTTCCGCGGAACTATTTCAGGCCGGGCAGCCGCATCGAAGTCCGGGGGATGCGGAGCGGGTTCGGGAAACTGAATCTGGAGACGGTCTCCTCCGATTCGGAAATCGTCTGCCGGTTCGAAATCGAACGGGCTCCGAAAAAAGTGACCGTGCGCCTGCCGCATCCGGAATTGCTCCGGGCGGCGTCATGTTCCGGCGGAGCGTATGACCCCGAATCCGAAACCGTTTCGGCCGCGGGAGCAGAAGGAACGATCCGCCTGAAGTTCTGAACGGCGGATTCTATTTTTCCCCACTCAAAAAAAGGAAAGGGCAGAAACATGAAACAGAATCGCGAGGAAAAGAACCGCTTCAAATGCGGGAACGGGAGCATCTTCACACTGATAGAGCTCCTGGTCGTCATCATGATCATCGCAATTCTTGCCGCGCTGCTCCTCCCGGCACTTCAGCAGGCCAGGAAAAAAGGACAGGCGATCGCATGCAAGAACAATCTGAAGCAGCTGTTCCTGTACGGGTCCTACTACGCCAACGACAATCAGGAATACTACATGACCGCCTACTCGCATGACGCCTACTCGCCCCATGTGTGGTACCTCTTCATCGCGCATACCTACATGCAGCAGCAGAACACTTCGCAGGCGCTCTTTTACTGTCCGGCGTTTCCGGGGAAAAAATTTCCCGTTCTCTATGGAACCGCGGAAGCGACCAATTACCATCTGACCCACATCACCTACGGATACAACGCCGGATCGTTCGGGCTGTATTACATGGACGTCCCGGACGGGGGCGTTTACCGGGCGCAGAACAAGATGGGCGCGTTCGACCGGTTCCACGGCAGCGGTTCGCTGATCATGTGGGCCGACGTCGCGAGCCAGGTCGTTACGGGCAGCAGCTGGACCTATGCATCGACGAACTCGTACTACTTCCGCGAGACTTCCCGCTGCTACGAGGGGAAAATCCAGTCGGCGTATCCGGCAGCCGCGGTGACAAACTTCAATCTGGGGCATCAGGACAGGACGAATGTCGTCACGCGTTCCGGCAGCGTGATTTCTCTCAGTGAAAGGGATCTGATTCTTGCCCTGCCGTCATGCAAGTACAAATACCGGCACCCGTATCTGAATACCGCGAACCAGCTCACTTCGGCAATCGAATGAAAAAGGCTCTGTTTTGCATGATGACGGAGGTTAATGCATTCCCAATGGGCTGCTCGCCCCTTGACCCCTCGGCAGGACTCAAAGAGCCCTGCACCCTGCGCAAAAATCATTTTTTTGTGCGAGCTTTTTGTCGATGCATGTCGACCAGGGGGCAAACCTCCGTTTTTCCCCCGGCCCCGCCGAATCCCTGAAAAAACAGTCAACGTTTCGTACACAGCCATAAAAAAATAAGGAAGAAACTCCCACCATGATGCTGAAGAATCTTGTCCTTTCCGTTCTGTTCTCCGCAGCTGCGCTCGCGGGAGCCGCGGAAAACCTCCTTACCTGCGGAGACTTCGAGGAAGGCAGCGACTTCATCGGAGGAATTGAAACCGTGAGTTCCGGAGCCTTCCAGGGGAAGTGCTGCGGACGGCTTGTCGGGAAGAACACCCTGGCGCGGGGGGAAACTTTTCTTCCGGTAAAGCCGGGCACATGGTACCGCTTTTCGATGCACTGCCGGAACAACATTCCCTCCGGAGAAATCAGGATCGGCGTCCTGGAAAGCCGCAGCGCCGAAAAACAGGTGTCCCGTTCCAAGGACTGGCACTGGACCTATCTCACTCTGAACCAGAATTCGTGGAAGGAATACGCGCTGGAGTTCCGCACGGCATCGGACACACATGGAGTGCGGCTTCACATGCGTCTGGAAACGGACGTGTCCGGCAATGTCTTCTTCGACGCAATCCGTTTCGAGGAGATCGTCAAAGTGACGCCGCCGCTGGAAATTGCGCCGTTCCGCTCCGCCGTGACCTGGACCGATCATCCCACGGAACTTCTCTCCTGGAAGAAAACGCGGACCGGCTATCTTCATTCTCTCTTCAATCTGGAATGGGTGGTTCCCGATCCCGCAAAGGAAACCGTTGAGATTCTGCATTGCGGCCTGCCTCAGGGAAGCAGGATCGACGTGACACTCCGCCGCGGGGACCGTGTGATCACCTCCAGGGTTTTCCCTGCGGAAGGCAACGGGAAAATCCTCTTTTCGCCGGGACTCGGCGGGCTGTCCGCCGGAAAATATCTTCTCCGCGCGGAAGTCAGACTCGCGGACGGAACGGTCTTCGCCCGGGAAAAGGAACTGTGGCGCATGAAGTTCCTCCCCGTCCCGGTTCCGGAATCAGGTCTGCGCCGCAAGGTCAAATACGACGAAATGCAGAGGAAGGTCGGCGGAAAATACTTTTACATGAACGTATGCAACATGCTGCCGATCGCGGATTTCAACCATTACGCGGAAAACCGGGAAATGCTGTCCAAAATCCGGGATCAGTTCGGAATCAACACGGTGGCCGTCTGGTCGCCTGTTTATCGGGGCGACCCGGCCAGGGAGGAAAAAGTTCTGGAAAATCTCTCGAAACAGCTGGATTTTCTGGCGGCCTCCGGGTTCTACGGCAGGGTCAGGCTTCCGCTCGCGGGACGCCCTGCCGCACGGCGCCCGAAAAACGAACCGGAATTCGTCGGAAGAATCGTTTCGCAGCTGAAGGACAAGCCCGCCCTGCTGGAATGGGACTACGACGAGCCGGACTGCAATGAATATACCGGAAAAGACATCAGGGAAGTCTATGACGCCGTGAAGAAAGCCGATCCGGATCATCCGGTCGCAGTCAATCTGTGCCTGATGGGCCGTTTTGCGGAATTCGCCCCGGCAACGGATGCGGCGTCGTACGACATGTATCCGTTCCCCGGGTCGAGTCTGCAGGAACAGAACAAGTTCACGGAGGAAATCCAGCGCATCATGCCGGGAAAGGTCTTCGATTCCTGGGTTCAGGTATTCAGTTTTCCGGAAACTGCCATGGTGACGTTCGACCAGCTCAGGGCGCAGGTCCTGCTCAACCTCATCGACGGGTCGCATTCCATGATCGCCTACGCCGGGCTTATCGGAGCCCGCGACGACGGACACAGCAGCATTGTCAATTCGCCGGAAATCCAGGGTGCATTCCGTCTGATGACCGCTGTCTCCCGGCAGCTTTCGGAAGCTGCGGTTTCGGGAACGCCGCTTCCGGTCAGGATTGCGCAGACGGGCGGAAAGGTCCGGCATCTGGCGTTCCGGTCCGGCGGAAAGGATTATCTCCTGCTGGTCAACCTTTCCCCGACCGAGTCATCGAATCTTGAAATCGAATCGGCACATCCGGCCGCGGACGCCTTCGACCCCGAATGGAGAATCACACCCGTCGGCGGAAAATTGAAATTCGCCCTCGGTCCGCAATGCGGAATGCACCTGATTCTGAATGGAGGAAAATGACATGAAGCGTTTCATTCTGACGGCCGCCCTCCTTGCGGCCGGTTTCTGCACGGCGGGAGAACTCAGATTTTCCGCATTGAAGGATTTCACTCCCGTGCGGGAAAAAGCCTTCCGGGAAGCGGGAGGCGTCATTTCCGCCGATCCCGGCGCAGTCTATCTTCTGAGCCGCGAATTCATTTCCGTCGATCCGGGAAAAGGCTATTTTCTGAGCGCGGATTTCCGTGCTGCGGAAGGAAGCGTCCCGAACGGATGCAATGCCGGATTCGCCATGTTCGACAAAGATAAAAAGCCCATTCAGGCGGCCCACGTCAATCTCGTTCCCGGCACCGATGCCGTGCTACTGGCCGACGCAGCCCCGCAGGACCGGAGCATCGTGATTTCGGATGCATCGCAGTGGAAGACGGGAACCGCGTTCCATCTGGTCTGGGGGACTTTTCCCGATCTGCGCGACCTGCCCAACCGTCAGGTTCTGGCCTCCAACCCGGTCCGGACGGAACGTCTGGAAAAAGGCTGGCGCGTGACCTTCAACAAGCCTCTGCGCCAAGCCCTGTCCGCCGGAACCGGCGTGCGGCTTCATGCCGACGGCGCGGCCCGTCTTTACGTCGGACTGTGCGTCACGGAGAACACATG
>CAZHPP010000189.1:0-7459 GCA_964534535.1 uncultured Victivallales bacterium
TGCCCTATTTCCAGAACTTCATCAACAGCGACCTCAAGCCCGGCGACGTGCGCTCCATGTGCTGCCGGCTGCAGATGGACCTGCGCGAGCTCCGCAACAAGACGGGCGGACTCTTCGGCGCGGGCGAACAGACCGGCTCCATCGGCGTCGTCACGATCAACATGCCCCGGCTCGGATACCTTTCCAAGGACGACAAGGAGTTCTTCGCCCGGCTCGACAACCTCATGGAGCTGGCCGGACAGTCCCTCGAAATCAAGCGCAAGGTGGTCCAGAAGCATCTGTCGGGCGACCTTCTGCCCTATACGAAAATCTACCTCAAGACGCTCGACCACCATTTCAGCACGATCGGGCTCGTGGGAATGAACGAATGCTGCCTGAACTATCTCGGCTGCTCGATCGCCGACGGCGAAGGCCAGGCGTTCGCGATCCGCGTGCTCAAGCACATGGCGGAAAAGATCAAGGACTTCCAGGAGAAGACCGGGCACATCTACAACCTCGAGGCGACCCCCGCCGAAGGCACCAGCTTCCGGCTCGCCAAGATCGACCGCAAGCGCTTCCCGGAAATTATCTGCGCCGGCGAGGACAGCGTGTACTACACGAACTCCACGCAGCTGCCGGTCGGATATACGCAGGACCTGTTCGCCGCGCTCGACCTTCAGGAGCCGCTCCAGAAGCTCTATACGGGCGGAACCGTCTTCCACGCCTTCATCGGCGAGCGCATCGAGGACCCGAAGCTGGTTGCCGAACTCGTCCGCAGGATCGCCACGAACTACAGAATCCCGTATTTCACGATCACGCCTTCGTTCAGCATCTGCCCGGTGCACGGGTATATCCCCGGCGCCCATGCGGAATGTCCGCTTGAGGACGATGCCCCGAATCCGAAAAAGTAATGTCCGCCGGAATATCATCCGGTTTCGTTCTGATCAAACAACATCCAACAGGAAAGAGAAAGGAGAGGAGATCAACAAATGAGCAAGTGCGGAAGGAAAACGGAAATTTTCTCGCGTGTGTGCGGCTATTTCCGTCCGGTGTCCAACTGGAACAAGGGAAAAAAGGAAGAGTTCAAGGATCGCAAGACCTATGAGCCCGTCGCTGCTGCCCACACGGCAAAGTAACCATCCGTTTTCCCGATGGCGTCCGGCGCCGCCTTTGAACGGCGCCGGATTCTTTTGTGAAACAACATTAATTAACTTTCATTGGAAAAAATGATTGACATACGCGGCATTTTCAATTTCAGTCTGGTGGACTACCCCGGCCACATCAGCTGCATCGTGTTTACGGGCGGCTGCAACTTCCGGTGTCCGTTCTGCCACAATCCGTGTCTGGTGCTCGACCCCGGAAGCCAGCCCCGGATCACGGAAAAACAGCTGTTCCATTTTCTGAAGCAGCGCAAAGGCAAACTGGAAGGCGTGGTGCTTTCCGGCGGCGAACCGACTCTCCAGATGGAACTCGGCGGCCTCGTTTCCAAGATTCATGCGGAAGGCTTTCTGGTCAAGGTCGACACCAACGGCAGCAGTCCGGAAACGGTGAAGGAGCTGATTGATTCGAAGAACGTTTCGGCGTTCGGGATCGACTACAAGACTCCGGCGGCGGATTATCCGGCGCTCACTGGGTCGCAGATTCCGGGACTTGCGGAAAAGGTGCAGACGAGCATCTCGCTCGTGCTGGCCTCCGGACTTGATCTGGACGTCCGCACGACCGTGCACAGATCCCTGCTTTCCCCGGAAAAACTTGCCGTCATGCACGGCGAACTTATGCGCCTCGGCGTGAAGCAGTGGACTCTTCAGCAGTTCAATCCGGTCGAGGTGATCGAAGACACGCTGGACAAGCAGCCCACCTATTCCGATGCGGAACTGGTCGCGCTGGCCAGATCGCTGGGGAAGAACGTCCGCGTGCGCGGACTCGGCGGACACATTCTCGACTGAGAATCTGTCCGCGAAAGTCTTTTCCCGCTCCTTTTCCGCCCGGATCGAGGACGCATTGCCGTGGACCCGGCGATTTTTCCCGGGGATGCAGCTTTTTTCATGGATTTTCTTGGAAAACGACTTTAATCCGCGGGAAAATGTGCTAGATTATGAAAAGCAACCTCTTCAACCAAACAGGAGTAGAAATGCAAACCGTAATGGATGTGGTCCGCGCCAAAGCCAAAAAGCTCGGCCGGAAAATCTGTCTGACCGAAAGCGATGATCCCAGAAACCTCAAGGCCGCGGAAATTCTCGCGGCGAAGGGCTATGCGAAGCCGGTGCTCGTCGGAGATTCCGACGCGATCGTGAAGCTCGCAAAGGAAAATTCCATCAGTCTGAACGGAGTCGAAGTCGTTGACACCGTCAAGACCCCGAACCTTCAGAAATACATCGACCTCTGCGTCGAAATCCGCAAGAACAAAGGGCTCACGCCGGACGGCGCGCGCGAATGGCTCAAGGACACCTGCGTGTTCGCGGCCGCGATGGTCATGGCGGGCGATGCCCACGGATACGTTTCCGGCGGCGGCAACCCGAAGGGCTATAACCACAATACGGCCGGCAAGACCCGTCCGGCTCTTCAGCTTTTCAAATGCGCTCCCGGCTTCAAGGCCGCGTCCGCGTTCTTCATCATGCAGATGCCCGATCCCAAGTGGGGCTTCAACGGCGCGCTCTTCTACGCCGACTGCGGACTGAACATCAATCCCGACAGCGACCAGCTTGCCTCGATCGCGGTCGCCACGGCCCGTTCGTTCAAGACCCTGACCGGCGCCGAGCCGAAGGTCGGACTCATCAGCTGCTCCACGAAGGGCTCCGCTCACGATCCGATCATCGACAAGGTCGTCGAGGCCGTCGCCAAGGCGAAAGCCATGGCGCCCGATCTCAAGATCGACGGCGAATTCCAGTTCGACTCCGCGCTCATCCCGGAGATCGCGGCCAAGAAGGCCCCGAATTCGGAAATCGCCGGACACTGCAACGTGCTCGTGTTCCCCGATCTGAACTGCGGCAACACCATGTACAAGGCGACCGAGCGTCTCGGCGGCGCCACGGCAATCGGCCCCATCATCCAGGGACTGCGCCGTCCGTTCAACGATGCCTCCCGCGGCTGCAAGCCGGAAGACATCGTCGACTGCTCGGCGGTCGCCGCGATCACCGAATGGGCCTGATCCGGTTCTGAAAGAAAATGCCGCTCCGGTTCAAAGGGAACCGGAGCGCTGCATTGATAAAAATCCCCAACTTAAACGGAGGAGAGAAGTTATGAAAACGATCCTGGCAGCAGCAATGGCCGTGTGCGTGACGGCGGCCGCGTTCGCGGAAACCGCAGTCGAAAAAGTGAAATGGGTTTCTGACTACAAGGCGGCAGTCCAGCAGTCCGAAAAGACCAAGAAGCCGATCTTCATCGTCTTCGAGGGGTCCGACTGGTGCGGCTGGTGCAAGAAGCTGAACGCCGAAATCCTTTCCAACAAGCAGTTCTCCGACTGGGTGAATGTCCGCTTCATTCCTTACAAAGCGGATTTCCCGAGGAGCATCAAGCTTGATGCGGCCGTCAAGGCTCAGAACGAAGCCCTGCAGACGAAGTACGGCGTCACGGGCTATCCCACCATCGTGATCGTCAATGCCGCAGGCAAGAAACTTGCGACCGCGGGCTACATGAAGACCGGTCCCGTCGCCCTGATCCGCGACATTGAAGGCAAGCTTCGCAAGTAACAGTTCCATCTGCTCTTGAAAACAGGGGATCCCGCCCGGCACTCCCGGCCGGGATTCCCGATTTTTTTATTCTGCCGACATGAAAAAATTCAAAACGGGGAACACCTTCCTTCTTTTCTTTGCGCCGGCGTCTGTTCCTGAGACGCGCAGTTCCGGCGGCCTCCTTTCCATGAAAGTCCTATGAGCCCAGTCCTTCTGATCATCCTTGAACTTCTGCTCCTGATTCTGCTGGTTGCGGCCTCGGCCTTCTTTTCCAGCGCCGAAATGTCCCTGTTCAGCCTCGACCGGGCGAAACTGCTTTCGTTCCGGGACGACGGTTCCTCCTCCGGGAAGGCCGTCTGGTTCCTGATGGACGACTACAACCGCACGCTGGTCACAATCATTCTTTCGAACATGTTCGTCAACAGCTGCATTTCCATGCTGAACGATTCGCTGATCCACAGTTCCGGACTCCGCGGCGCGGCCGCCGGAATCGTCTCCGCCGTGATCGCCGTGGCCGTCCTGCTGCTCTTCGGCGAAATCACCCCCATGACGCTTGCCTACGCATGGCGCGAATCATGGTCGAAGAAGGCCGCTCCGGCCGTCGTGATCCTGCGGAAGGCGCTGACCCCCGTCACGGTCCTCGCCGAAAAAATCAACGGACGCATCCTCGACTTTCTCGGACGCGGCGTTTCCGAACCGCTTTCCCCGGAGGAATATGAGACGCATCTGGACATCTGCGCCCGAACCGGCGCGTTCACCGGGACCGAAACCGAATTTCTCAAGGATACGCTCGAATTCGCCGGAAGGAACGTGAGCGAAATCATGTGCCCCCGGGTCGAAATGGCGTTCGTCCGCTGCAGCGATTCCTGGGAGTCTCTGGTGACGGAGGCCAGGGCGAAGAACCAGCGCTTCCTGGCCGCAGGGAAACGCCACCCCGACGATGCCGACCTGCTTGTTTCCGTGCCCGCGCTGATGGCGCTTCCCCCGGACCGGCGCGGACGCTGGCTCGCCGTTGCCGAACGCGCCATGTTCGTGCCCGCTTCCGCGCAGATCATGGATGTCCTGCGGATTCTCCGCGATTCGAACCGCGACGCCTGTTTTCTTTCGGATGAATACGGCGGCGTGGCCGGCATGATCACCGTTCAGGAAATCCTGACCCGCATGACCGATGCCTCCACACATCTGGCCTCGGTTGCCGCTCCCCGCAGACTTTCCGCGCGGCGCTGGGAATTCGACGGACTTACGCCGCTCGACGTGGTCCACTCGCTGACCGGTTGGGAGCCGGAGGGCGATTTTTCCAGCAGCACGCTCAACGGCCTTGTCTGCGAACTCGCCGAATTCATGCCTTCTGCCGGAATGCGCGTGGAATGCTCCGGCGCGGTCCTCACCGTGATCGAAATGAGGGGAAAACGCGCCGCGCTCATCGACCTGGAACTTCCGCAGGGGGAGGGCGCCGCATCATGACCGCAGGAATCGTCTGCCTGTTCTTCTTCCTCTGCGCGGAAGGCCTCTTCTCCGGAATGGAGACGGGGCTGGTTTCCGTCCGGCGTCCCCGCGCCGAACACGCCGCCGCCAAGGGGAACCGCTGCGCCGTGCTTCTGCTGTTCTTCCTCAACAGGCCGGGACTGATGATTTCCACGACTCTGCTCGGAGTCAACATCTGCGTGGTCGGGTCCTCGCTTGCCGCAAAGAGCATTGCGGAGAAGGCCGGGTGGTCTTCGCCCGGGGCCCTGCTGGCCGTTTCGAGCGTGCTTTCGGTCGTCATGCTGATGTGCGAGATCATTCCGAAGAACTGGTTCCGCCAGTCTCCGTTCCGGCGCTGTTCCGGATTCATTCCCATTCTTTACGGCACATACTGGCTGCTGTTCATTCCGGCGCGTTTCTTCGACCGGCTGACGTCTTTCCTCACACGCCTGATTTCCGGGAAGCGGGACGCCACGCTCGAAACCGCCCGGATGCGCACCGACCTGAGCCTCTATTTCCGGGAAAGCGAGTCCGAAGGCGTTCTGCCTGCGGGCGCTTCCGAATATCTCGACCATGCCGCCGCGCTCCATGAACTTTCCGTGGAAAACTTCATGATTCCGGCCCGGAGCGTGTTCACGGTTCCGGAATCCGCCACAGTCGCCGAGGCCGCCGTGCTCTGCCGCGAACACAGGGTGCTCCTGCTGCCGATCCGTTCCGATGCGTCGCCGGACGAATGGCTCGGAGTCTTCTCGTTCTACAAGGCGTTCTTCGCCTTTCCGGAATCCGAGTGGAAGATACGCAAGGTTTCGGAAGCTTCCGCCAAGGCCGCAGCCTTCCCGCCGGAAACGCCTGTCCTTGAAGCACTTGCAAAAGCACGCTTCAGCGGAAACCCCATGTTCTACGTCCGCAGGGAAGGGAAAATCCTCGGCATGTTCACGGTCCTGTCGGTCGCCCGGAAGATCTTCACGCCCGGATCGCTTTGACGGAACCGTTCCCGATGACCCGGGGAAGAAACACGGTGTCCGGAGTCGAACAGCTGCCCGAATCAATCATCCGGATCAGCATTTCCGCGGCGGCGGTTCCGACCTCGTGCTTGTACTGGTTCACGGTGACGGGACGCGGCGAAAGGAATTTCGTAAAGTCCAGATTGTCGTAGCCCGTGACGGAAAGCTCCTCCGGGATTGCGATTCCCTTCTTCGCCGCCAGCTGATAGAGCTCCAGCAGAAGATAATCGGTCGGGCACACGGCCGCGGTGAATCCGGAATGATGCTTCATGAACGCCTCGGGCGACTCGAAAAACGCCGGGCGGAGTCTGTATTTTCCAATTGCGGCCGAACAGCCTTCGGCGCGGCGGGAGCATTCCGTCCCGATGAACGCGATTTTCCGGTGGCCGTGCCGCAGAAGGAATTCCGCAGCAGCCTTTCCGCCGGCGAAATCGTCGTTGCAGGCTCCCGGAATCCCATTGATCCTGCTGTTGAGCGTGACGCAGGGCAGGGCGGAAGCGAATTCCGCCATCTCCGGTCCCGTGCCCGGAACGGCATCGAGGGCGAGTCCTTCCACGCCGAGATTTTCCATGTAGCGGAGAGTCTGTTTCTGGAGTTCCGCATTTCCTCCGGTCACGGAGAGGATGCAGTGGTAGCCTGCTGAAGAAAGTTTCGACTCCAGCGCGCTCAGGATCGGAAGCCAGAACGAGTCTTCCAGACTGTTGGAAAGCATGATTCCGATGAGAAACGTGCGGCTGGAGGCGATTGCCTTTGCATGCGGATTCGGCACAAACCCGGTTTTCCGAATTGCATCAAGGACTCTTTCCACGGTGGATTCCGGAATCCCGTACTTTGCGCCTTTCCCGTTCATGCACATGGAAACGGCGGTGCGGGAGACTCCGGCGAGCTCCGCAACCTCTTTCAGCGTGGGATGTTTTTTCGTCATGGTCAGTCGGCAGTTACCGATTTTCCGAGCAGTTCGAGTGCGCAGACCAGCGTGATCGGCGCGTTGGTCCAGCCGGAATAGATGCTGTTTGCGCCGCCTTCAAAGCGGTCGCCGCCGCCCCAGCGTCCGGAATCCAGGTCATACATGCCGCGCCAGCATCCGGCGAGATGCGGTTCCTTCGAATGATCCTGAATCTTCAGCAGGAGCGAAAGTGCCTTTTCGAAGGGAGCCCGGTATTCCGGAAGAATTCCGGCGGCCGCCTGCAGCGCCATGACTGCCCAGTTCTGCGTATAGATTGTGTCGACCAGATTTTTCCCGGCGGGGGCTTCCCTGTGTTCGCTCGGCAGGGAGCCGTCGGCATGCATGGCGTCGACAAGCGGATCGATGTCCTGGCGACCGCTCAGCGTCTGGGCGCG
>CAZHPP010000190.1:0-7396 GCA_964534535.1 uncultured Victivallales bacterium
ATCAGAGTGTGGGAGAGTAGTTCGGCGCCGGGATTTTTTTTGCCCTCTTCTCTGAGGGCTTTTTTTTATTTTGTTTTAAATTAAACCCGGGAAATCTGATTCTCATTTGACAAATGACGCGTCCCATTGTATTCTTTGAAGGGAAAATCATATTCTGCCTTGGTGCAGAAAAAGGAAGAGATAACATGTCCGCGGAAAAAAAAGAAACGTTGATGACCCTGGCATACCAGCGGATCCTGGAAAAGATCGTCCGCGAGCACATGGCTCCGGGAACGCCTCTGCGCGAATGCCGGCTGGCGAAAGAGTTTCATTTGAGTCCGACGCCGATCCGTGAAGCGTTCCGCCGGCTGGAAAACGAAGGCTGGCTCCAGAGTTCGCCGTACCGCGGATGCGTCCTTCATGAATATTCCTTCCACGAATTGGAGGAACTGTTCAGTCTTCGTGAAACCATTGAGTGCACGCTGATCCGTTTCGCCGTCAAACGTGCGAACCCGGGCGATCTGACGAAAATCGGAGATGTCCTGCGGCGGGAACAGGACTTCATCGACGGCAGAACGAAGAACGCTTCCGGGGAAGCAGTCTCCCCCACAGGTCTGGATATTGCCTTCCACGATGCGGTCATGACGGCGGCGCATACACCGGGGCTGAAACTGCGGAGCGACAAGCTCCAGACTCAAATCGGATATGTGATCCTGCTGAACGCGCGGAGTTCCGAGCTTCCGGAGGATCTGGCTTCGGTGCATGAGGAACACAATATGATTTTCTTTGCACTGCGCCGGAAATGGGAGGATATCGCGGAGGCGCTTCTTCGGAAACACATCCGGCTCGCGTGGGAAAAATACCGTTCGTATCTAAAGGCGTGTGGAAAAGAGGGAAAATGACCTCCCGCGAAACGGGACACGGCTTTTCCCGCCGCCTTTCTCATGATGATGGAAAGCGATTCCGTCCTATTTTTTTGAACCGGTCCATTCCGCAGTCCTTTCGGCATCCGGAAGAGAACGGTCCGATGCTTTCCCGATGGACGAACCCTTCTCAAGCCGCGTTTCCCTGATAGAGGGCGGAAGCCGTTTCGACACGCCGAGGCCGTTGATTTCGATGGTCATTTTCTTTGGATTCATGACAAAGAATGAGAGGCGCAGCATGGTTTCATGGCTGAAGTCAACTCCTCCGTTTTCTTTTCCGGCCATCGCCTCGCGCGGAATGGTGAAGCTGCAGAATTCACTTCCTGTGACGGTGCCGATGAAATTCCAGATGTCGTTTGCGCCTTTTCCCGGATTGAAACAATAAAGTCCGGCGTATGAAATCCATTCCGGATTGTGTTTTTCAAGTTCTGCACTTTAAAAAGTCATGATATTTTTCTCCGACTGAGGTTATGTCGTGTTTTACACCGCGCGATCCATGTCGGCGCTTCACTTCCGATGAGCTGGATGGCCCATTCTCGTCGGAGCGCCTTTGATGGCTCACGCTGGCTTTATGCCACGGTCAGCGACAGTCTCAGCAATGCCTGTTTCTTGCGCTCCTTCAGTTCCTCCATGGTAAGATATCTGGTGTTTTCCTGCCAATCCTCGTGGATTTCGACAGCCAGTGCCCGTACCAGACGCAGGCATGCAGCCTCGTTCGGGAAGATGCGTACAACGTGCGTTCTGCGTTTGATTTCCTGGTTCAGCCGCTCCAGCATATTGGTCGACTTCATGTGCTTGTGATGTGCACGGGAAAACCGGCAGAAATCTGCGCGGAAGCACCCCGTATCTGATCAGCAGCGACGCCGCGATTCGGGAAAGCCCTATGCCCAAGTAGGAAAATGCCGTGCAAACTGCCATGGATAAAGTTTTATTTTCAGACGGTGCCAGTTCCATCATTTCACATGTTCCGGCCACGTTCGCCAGCGAAAAACTGAAACAGTAAACCAACAGCAAAAAGAGCATGACAAACTGAGTCATGCCGCCGTTTTTCATAAAGATCACGACCATATTCACCGCAATGTAATTCAAATGAACCGCAAGGAAAGCCGTCCGGACGCCGAAAAATTGGATGACTTTTCCCGAAAGCAGCGAACCGGCCATCAATCCGAATAAAGCCGCCGCGGAAACAATCACATTTATGTTATTCGGCGCGTCAAGGTTGTTTTCATATGAAGGGGCAGGAGCGGAACAGTTCCGCAGGAAGCCAGATTCAAGTGAACAGATACAGGGAATAGCGCAGAAATTTGCGGCTGCCGACGGCATATCTCAGCCAACGGGTGAAATTCCGTGGCTTTTCCATTTTGCACGAGAACAACGGAATCGAGGCCAGGAAGGGAATTCTTGCAATATAACACAGTGCCGCGATCAGCAGAATTGCCTGAAAAGTCGCCGCTGGACTTTTCCTGCCGAGAATCAGACCGGCTCCCAGCAGAAAAATTCCGGTCGTCAGCTGCCATGAAAAACGCATGCGTCCCAAAAAAGTCCGCGCCGTTCCCGGTCCAGAAACGAGTCAAGCATCGGGAACCATGTCGCCACGAATCCGGTGTGGCAGAATGCGAACAGAATGATGCATCCCATCAGCAGCGGCAACGTGGCATTGCCGATAAACGGAGTCAGGATGGCCCCGATAAACGCGATCGAAGCAAGCATGATCGAACCGAGCATGACTTTCCGGCGTTTCGTTCCCACCGCGAAAAGCGCGAACGGAATGACAAAAAGACCGTTGCAAAGCGACATGATTGAGGTGGACAGCAAAGAAAAAATTTCGCCGACTCCCAATGCTGCGGTGAAAAGGACGATGACTGCACTGTCTGTCAGGGGCACTTCTCCGATCAGTCCCGTACATGTCGATATAATCGCATTGCGTTCGGCTTTTGCGCATGATTCTCCGGTCTGCTGTGACAACTCCATCATTTTATGTTATTCATTCCTCTTCGATCTTCACGAGTTTCGGCGAATCGAACCAGACCGTTGCCGCCTTGGCATTCCAGGTGCGGAAATCCAGTGTAACGCTTTTTCCGTTGTCCGAGTTGTCCGGCAGAGTCACCGTCCATACATAGGTTTTCCATTCGCCGGGGTTTCCCTGTTCATTCGCGAAATAGGAACGATCCGCATAGATCATTTTATTTGTCTTGAGATCTTTTACGCCTAAAATCACGCACAGACGCCGGACTTTATTGGAAAGTTTTGCATTGACGCTGAAAAAATATTTTCCGGGAACATAAGAATCTTTTCCAAGATGCTGGAGCACCATCATCTGAGTCTCCGGTCCCGTAGTATCATTGCTTTCCAGTTTCAAGGCGTTTTTACCTTTCCAGCCTTTTTCCACGGATATACTCGTCATTCCTCCATGTTTGGGGATCACCCAGTGGGTGAAATAACGGATGCCGCTGTCATTGTATGACGGCTTGAAATCGGGATTTTTCAAGACATTTTTACTTTCCTGTGCCGCGAGGGTGAAGACCGCCGCCAAAACGAGTGCAATCATCTGGATTTTTATGTAAAAAACTCCTTTTATTTCAGTATGAATCTGTTATATAAAGCCGGATTTTTTCCGTTGCAAATGCCGAATCCGTCGAATCCGTAGTATTCAAATCCTTTTCCGGAGTCGTCGTCAAACACGGCGCAACTCATTCCGATCATCATTCCCTTGCGGGGCGTTACGCCCAGAGATTTCCATGGAAATCTCATCTGATACGTTGTCAAGCCGTTTTTTTCGTCCCTTGCGACACTGGAATTTTCCGGATGGGTAAGTCCATTGTCTTTACCGAGATAGCAGCGCCGCCATATTTTCCCGTCATCGGCGAGCGCAATCCCGAAATCGATGTCGTCGAGTCCGAGCATCTGCGTGTGTTTGCGAGGCGTGAAAGAACCGTCGTTTTTAGGATCGATCGCGATCTCGAAGGAATCGGCAAGATACATGCGTTCTTCGAATTTATTGTAATGCCTGTCATCCTTCACTACAGCTTTGACATAAAGATATTCCTCATCCCATGATGCCCTGACATCCGCGCTCAAATCGTCCGTTCCGCTCCACGGCACCCATGGATCGGCGGGAAGTATGGCCATGCGGGAATCAATTTTCCCGATCTGTGAAAGTGGAATTTTTCCGAATGCCACGGGTCGAATTCTGGGGAATTCATATTCGGCCACAATCGGTTCCGAACCTTGAGCCGATGCGGTGGCACGAATCCGGCCGGATGCATCCGTAATTTTTCTGGTGATATGATATCCCGGTGGAATCGTGATCTCATCCCCGGTTTTTCGCCCGTTGCATTCGAGCGTGATTTTCAGAGTAAGATCGCGGATGTTGCTGTGGTTCACGAACTTGACACTCGCGCTTTTTTCTCCGGAAGCCCGAAACAGGATGCTGCAATAATCTTTTGATGAAAAGACGATATTTTTTGCATAGGAACGCAACTGGTCATAATTCCGGTGGGTTATGTAAACCGGGGTTAATCCAAGCGGCATGACTGCCTGCTCCATTTTCAGTGGATTTCCCATGAAATCAGCAATCACACATTCGCGCGTCATTACATCCGGCATACGGATCTGATATCCGGCGTCAGCCCAAAGAGCTGCGCGTCCGGAACCGTCATTTTTGCGAAACAGCGCGATTCTGCCGACGGAGTCCGGGATGAGATATTCGGTTTTTATGACATTTTCAACGATATCGGCGACCGCGCTGTATGCCGCGAGATGAGGCTGATTCATGTGATGTTGCGTGAATCCCCACATATTGTCATCCATGCAGAATCCGCCATACAGATCGTATGCATAAAATCCGGCCGCACGCGCCGCGATCATATCTTTTGCCGTCCGGACAGCCTGTTCCTGACGATATTTTCTTTCTCCTTCGTAATAATGGATCGCATTTCCGCATTCGGAAATGAAGGCGGGGATATCTCCGTTTCCGTATTTTTTCATCAGGTCGCGGATGAGAGAACGAGTATAGATCCGAGAATCATAATCCCAGTTGGTATGTTTCCCCCGGCCGAAATAAAATGGAGAGAAATAGGGATCGCAAGGGAATACGCTGAATTCTTTTCCGATTTTTTTCAAAGCCTCGCGGACAAACAGCCAGTCGTCCTTGTAAGGAGAAGTGCCGCCCCACGGCCGGATCGAACTGATTTTCACGCGGGGGTTGATCTTGCGTATTTCCTGTGCGCCGAGCTTGTTCAATTCGCAGTAATCATCGAATACGGGACCGGAAACCAGCCAGGGCTGTCCGGAATTGTCGGTTTTCAACCCGGCTGGATATTGTGAGGTATAGAATTTATTCATTCCCAAACGTCCGTTATCCTCGCCGCCGAGTTCTATCTCATCGGTGAGATCGCCGTATTTTACGGTAAAATCGTGCAGAAAACGCGTCCAGCAGTCGAAATTTCCGCGTCGGATCATGATTTTTCCGTAACCGTGCTTGTGCTTTTTGTATTCCGCCAGTTCCGCCGGATCGGCATGCCAGTCGGGGATCTCGAACGGAGAAACGGAAAATTTAACCTTTATATTGTGTTTTTTCGCATTTTTTAACTGAAATTCAATCGAATTCCAGTCATAGATTCCAGGTTTTTTCTCGATGGTTTTCATATCGGTAAAAACTTGATAGCGTTTTGCCCCGATGCGTGCAAGGTCGGCAAAATGATCCACGACCTCGTTTTCATCCAGTTGATCTATGATTCCGCAGAACGGTTCGATTCCGGGAGAGGTTTTCGCCGGTTCTTTTAAGACGCAGTATGTCATGATGTCCGAGGCCATGGTTTCCCCCTTGACAAGGGCTTCGGTTTTCAGTTCAAACCAGCCGTAACGGTCCGATGGAGGATCAATCGGATAAAGGCCGGTTCCGCCGATTGGTTTTTCCACTGAAAAAATGGTTTTCCCTGTCCAATCAGTCACGGTTGTCCGGACTGTCGCCTTTTTTTCACCGTCGAGAAAAGCCGCGCTGATGTTTGCGACGATGCGCTCGTTCTTGGAATAAAGATTTTTCCAACCGTATTTCGGCATGCGTATTTCAAGCGCGATCCTTTCACGTGGGACGAACGGAGTGACGGCATCACCTTCTTCCAGTTGTACGGCGTCGATGTAACAGCGAATTCCGTTTTTTTCAGGCGCCGGCGTCCCGCATGAGAAATTCAGATTGTGTTCACGAATTTCGAAGTCGCATTTTGGAGAAAACGTAAAATGGAAACGCCGCCATTCCTTCGTAAGCGGGGCAGAGGCGTTCAGTGCATGAACATAATCGGCGGATGACACGTTTATTCCCAAGCTGAACGCTTTCGGCGCTTTCGCATAAAAAGAAAGAGTGTACATCTGTCCGTGCCGCAGCTTTCCCATAGGCATCTGGATGTTATTCTGACGGAAGGTCGGACACAGATATTTCAGAAAATCCCCATTTTGTTCAATCCGAAGACTGTGTTTGCCGTGAAATGCCTCCCTGTCATCCTGATACGCGGAGTAAGCCAGTCCCAGGAGTGCGCCTCCGCCTCTTGCGATGCCGCGTATTCCCGCTTCTGCGCTTACATCGCCCTTGAGCATATTTGCTGCTGAAGCGCCGGTTGTTCCCAAAATTACCGCGCCGATGATGAATGCTTTTATTTTCATTATTAGTTCCTTATCTTTCCGCTTAATATCGTTTGATCAGAATCGGGGCGCCGCATGTATGCCATGGCGCATTGTAGAAATCGTGATCGCAGCGCAGCACTTCTCTGGTCGCTCCCGCATGACCGTCTATGAATGCCACATTCATACCGGATCCGTGTGTTCTTTTATTGTAAAGGAAGATTCCGCTGTCGGTTGCCAGGAACAGACCGCCGCTGCCGACATTTTCAATGGTTTTAAGAGATACTTTCTTATTCAGCCAATCTTCGCAGAATACCACCGTATACGCCGGATTGGGATTTCGCGCCGAAAGTTTTCTCAACGGCGGAGACGGCAGGATACTTCCTCCGATTGTTTTTTCCGCAGAAAGAGCGCGGCTGTAATTATATGAAAACCCCTGTAATTTCGGCGATATGTATTCCGCCCCGGTGAAGGTCTGTTTCGTGGTTAGATTGTCACTGGGACAGAAGCTGATTTTTCTCGGGAGTGCGGGAACCGTTCGGATGGTCCCATAGTCGGAATTGTATTGCACATTGAACGAATAATGCCAGAAAATTTTCCACCATACCGGATAATAGGATCCCGATACCTCAGACGCCAGGAAATAGTCATCGTGATCGTTGACATACATAATAAAATAGTGATAGTTCTGCTTGAAATTATTCACGCAGGAGATCGCTCTGGCTTTTTCTCGTGCACTGTTCAGTGCGGGCAGAAGCATGCCCGCCAGAATCGCGATGATCGCAATTACGACGAGGAGCTCTATCAGTGTAAAAAATCCCGTTCTTTTTTTCAGACTTCCGCTGTTTCCTGACATTCCGATTTTCATTCTCCGAACC
>CAZHPP010000191.1:0-7327 GCA_964534535.1 uncultured Victivallales bacterium
TGGTGACCCGGCGCGGGTCCGTCCTGAATGTGAGCGAATTCGACAAGTGGGCGCTGACTCCGTCCTCCGCGGCCACCGGCTTTTACCGTCTGTGGTTCAACGCCGAGGCCGATGCCACGCCGGACTTCACGCTGGAGGGCGATGTCCTGGTGTTTGAACGGGAGCTTTCTCCCGTCGACGTCGTCAAACTTGTGATCCGCTACCGCGTCACGCGCGAGGATGCAAAACAGTCCGTGCTCAACATGGAGCTGGCGACGACCGTGCCGGTCGAAAAGCCGGGAACCGCGGACGAATATGCCGCCGCCATGTCCCAGGCCTTCCAGATCCAGGCCGCGGAACTGACGCGCAGAATTCTGAAATTCAAGGACTCCCCCGCAGAATGATTCCTCCGCATCAAGTGCTTCTGACCGAACGGCAGATCGCGGAGAAAGTTTCCGGGCTCGGGGCGGAAATCGCTTCTGACTATGCCGGAAAGGACATCTGGATCGTCTGCATTGCCTGCGGCGCGATTGTCTTTGTTTCCGATCTCATGCGCCGGATTCCGAACATGGTCTATCTTGACGTCGTGAAGGTGAAATCCTATACGGGAACGCACGGCGGGGAGATCCGGCTGCGGGATGCGCTGTGCTTTGATCCCGCCGGCCGCGACGTGCTTGTCTGCGACGACATTCTCGACCGCGGCAAGACCCTGATGTTCGTGCGGGACCTGATCCTGGCGCAGAAGCCGGCTTCCGTCCGCACATGCGTGCTTCTGGACAAGCCGTCGGGACATCCGGCGGAACTTCACGCCGACTATTGCGGCTTCACCGTGCCGGACAAGTTCGTCTTCGGCTACGGGCTGGACGACGACAAAAACCGCTTCCGCAACCTGCCGTACATCGGCTGCCGCTGATTCCATCTGAAAAAAGTTCAGCCGCCCATGCGGAGAGAGTGCACGGACGGCTGAACCGGAGAGAGCTTTTTCAGAAAGCGTTATTTCGCGCGTTTTCCCCTTCTGCTGTTATTATGAGCCTTTTCGGAACGGCTCTGCTGACGGTCGAACTTCTTGAGTTCGTTTTCGACAAACTGATCGAGCGTCAGGCTGGCGAACTTTTCCTGGGAAGCAATTTCGCGGTCCATGGCGGAGGTGTCCTTCTTGGCCGCTTTCAGGATGTCGGCCTGTTCCTTCAGTTCCGCGATGCGGGCCTTGATGCCGGCAATCTTGGCATTGTAGCGCTTTTCCAGAATCGTCTTGATTTCGGCGTATGCGGCCTGATCCTTGTCCTTTTTATATTTGGCTTCGAGATCGCGGAACTTTTTGTTGTCCGCAGACATCTGCGCCTTGTATTTTGCTTCCACGGCCTCGAACTGAGTCTTCGCAGCGGCTTCATTCGTTTTCAGGAGTTCGCGGATCTTCGCGATTTCCTGCGGATAGAGGGTTTCCACTTCAGCCATGCGCTGCTCGTAGCTCAGATGACGTTTCTGCTGCGGGGCTTTCTGAGACTTTGCATACGGCTGCGGCGGTTCGGTCCCCTGTGCGAACACGGGGATTGCCAGGGATGCGGTCAGAACGGCGGCCAGAAGACTTTTCGTGATTTTCATTTTCTCATCTCACCTTTCTGCTCTTCTTTTGAGCATTAAACGTTGACTGTCCGGAATTATTGTGTCCGGGTTTTATTTTTTGAAAAACGGTAGATGACGACCTGGCGTCCGCGGCAGACGCCCGTGCCGATCCGGATCAGTTTTCCGGCCTTTTCGGCCTGACTGTATTCCTCCGGAAGATCCGTGACGAAATAGTCGAGGAACGGAATCTGCTGGACCGGAATGAGATAGTCCTGGACTGTTTCGCCGCCGGCCATCCAGCCGAGTTCGGCAAAGCGGCCTTCCGTGAGGATCACGGGACGGCGGTTCGGCACATAGAAGTGAAGCGTGAAGAGCCGTTCATCCGGCGGGAAGGCCTGCGGCTTCCCGGCATAATCGCTCCGGATGATTTCCGATGCATGGAACAGGAACTGCCGCTTGTCCCGTCCGCTTCTGTCCCAGCGTCCGCAGTCGGAGACGGTCAGGATCATTCCGAGGACGGCCAGGGCCGCGCCGAGAACGGCCGCTCCCGCGTTCACATACTTTGCGGGGAACCGGTTCCGGCAGCCGTCGTAGACGGCCAGGACGAACCATGCGGTCCAGCCGAACCAGAGCGGCGCGACCGTCACGATGTACCGCGGCGAAAAATCCAGTTTGCCTTCCGCAAGGAACAGCTGAAGGATCAGCAGAACGTGGTGTCCGATCAGCGACCAGAGAATGAGCGTTTCCCCCCTGTTCCAGTGCTTGCGCCGGACGGAAAGTGCGATTCCGAGGAGCGCCGGCAGGAAGAAGAGCGGGCAGCTTCCCTTGAAGAAATTGACGAAGAGGTCGGCCGCCTCTTTGAAGACAGATTCGTTCCCGCCGGGATAGACTGCTTCCAGCCCCGGATTCCGCAGCGGGATGTGCATGATGTGGCGCACATCCGGATTGGCGACCGGACGCCCCGGAAAATGCAGAGTCAGTCCGGTCCTGGCCTCGATCTTGCGCAGAATGAGGGCATGTCTGGTTTCGGGGACGGGGTAGCCGGTCAGGGCGGCGTTGACGGCGAGTGCGGGCACCATGAGGACCAGTGCGGCGGCGGTCATGGCGGCGGAGCGCCGGATCGAGCGGAGTCCGGTCAGTTCAAAGACGGCGGCCGCCGCAAAGAATGCCAGTGCATAGAGCGAACAGTCGCTGCGGGAGGAAATCAGGAGCATCAGGGAAACGCTCATCCAGAGATAGGGCGCGTATCTTGCGCGTTCGGAGCGGATCCGTTCCAAGGCCCATACGGCGAGCAGGAAGGCGAGCGTCTTGGCGGGTTCGCGCAGACCGGAGCCTGCGAGCTTTCCGATTTCGCTGCAGAAGATGAAGAGGAGCGAGGTGATGACCGCGCACCGTTCGGAAAAGACCCGCTTCGCCAGTCCGTAAAGCGGGAAGAGGCTCAGCGCGGAAAAGAGGGCGGAGGCGAGCTTCACGGCAAGGAACCCGGAAGCGCCCGTCACCAGCGCGATGATGCCGGAAACGAACGGCAGGATGAATCCGATCCGCGGATGAAATGCATGAAGGAAATCAAGCCGGGCAAAGGCGTCGGCCGCGGGCGCATAGCGCATGGCGGCATCCCGCAGGGGAATGTCCTGCAGGAACACGAGCGGCAGGGCGGAGGCGAATGCCAGCAGGAACAGCAGAACGGGAACAGATATTTTTTTGCAGAGGCAGTCGGGCTTGGACATGGAGAATTCTTCCGTACTTTTTTGAATTGGTGGTTAATATAGCGCCGGAGAGCGAAAAAGCAACAGGGAGGATTCCGGGTCATTTCTCGGAAGGCACCACGATTCCTTTGATGATGATGTTCTGGCAGAAGATGAAGACCAGGAGTGTGGGCACGGCGGCCACGAGCAGGGCGGCGAACCCGACGGCCTGGCTGGAATACTGCTGGAGCTGGAAGAGATAGACCATCATGGTCCACATGGACTTGTCCTGGCAGAGCAGGAAGGCCAGCATGAAGTTGGCGTAGGCCGCAGTGAAGGCGCCGAGCGCCAGGACGGCGAGAATCGGGGCGGAAAGGCGGATCGTGATGTGCCAGAAGACGACCCATTCCCCGGCGCCGTCGATGGCGGCGGATTCATAGAGTTCCCGCGGCAGGCTGTCGAAGAATCCCTTGAGGAGGAAGACGGAGTATCCGCTGGCCATGGTCGGCAGGATCAGCGCGGCGAAGGTGTTCAGCAGCCCCAGGTCCTTGATCAGGATGAACTGCGGGATTGCAATGACCATCGGCGGAATCGCCATGGGGAGCATCAGGAAGAGGATGATCTTGTAGGTCCCGGCCGGACGGTGGCGGGAGAGCGCGTAGGCGCAGAGCGGGTTCACGATGAGCGTCGTGAGGACGGCCAGCAGACAGTAGATCAGCGTGTTGAGCGCGGCGCTTCCGCTGAGAAACAGCGTGTCGAAGACCATCGCATAGTTGCGGGTGAGATATTCGCGGATCAGCGGCCATTTGTTTTCGAGCGTGAGCGACCAGTCGTATTCCTTGAACGGAGGAGAGACCTTTTCCCAGGAGTCGGGGGTGTGTCCCCAGGCCTTGTTCAGACGGTCGACGGTGCCGTATCTGGTTTGCAGCATCCTGCGGAAGGCTTCCTCGTGAAGTCCGGGGTTCCGGATTTCCAGAAAGGTTTCGGAGCTGCGGTCGGCGAGGAACGCAAGGAAATTGCTGCGGGCCTGCGGCGAGGCGTGTGCGTCCGGACATGAGGCGAAGAACGGAATTTCCTGATTCGAGCGGATCGTCCGGCCGTAGTCGCGGGAGAGCTTTGCATAGTCGACCCGGTGCGTCTTTGAATCGGTGTAAAGCTTTTCGATGAAGTTCCGGTAGTCGAAGACGGCATACTTCGCCAGGGCGGTTTCGCTCTTCGGGAGAGAGTCGAGGAAGTCCTTCCAGTCCCGGGCGCGGACGAAGAAGTCCGGCCGTTCGCGGGAGAGCGGAACCTCTTCGAATTTCTTGAATCCGGAGGCATAGACCCGGTTCATTCCGTCGACGGTCTTATACTTTGCCCTGAGCCATTCGCGGTAGAGGTTTGCAAGGGTGCGGACGCGGAGGAATCTGGCATCGGCCGCGGAGCCCTGAAAGTTGGCCCAGTCGAGCGCCAGACGCTCGCCTTCGGCCGGCTGGACGGCGGGCAGAGGAATGTTCCTGAAGTCGAAGCAGGCGGAAGCATGCATCCGGTTGAAGTCGTAGATGGTGCGGTACTGGCTGGAAAGATAGCTCTGCCAGTAGGATTCCGCTTCCCGGTCGAGTTCGGAGAAGGCCGGATTGAGCGATTCGCGGACGGTCGAGGTCCAGGCTTTGGCAAGGCGCGGGTCGGCGGGAATGCGTTCCGGCATGGAGATTTCCCGCCAGGAGTTGTACTGCGTGCCGAGCTTCCGGTTGACTTCGGCAATGGTTCTGCCGAACTGGCGGCGGAGCGTTTCAAGGTAGACGGTTTCGGCGTCGTTGTAGACCGTGTTGAGCCGGTCGAGCAGCTTCGGATCGTTCTTGAAGTCCAGGAATTCGGAAAGCGCGCGGTTTCCGGAATAATTGGTGACCGCGGTGCGGAGCAGAAGCTTTTCGTCGGGCGGATTCACGCTGCCCCAGGAATCGAAGTCGGAGCCGGCGGACTGGTTGAGATTGGCGATGTCGTTCTTTCCGCGCCCGTATTTGTCCTTGAGCCAGTTCCGGTAGCGGCGCGCAATGACGGGGAAATCCCCTTTTTCGATTGCGGAGCCGGCACTCCGCCACCAGTGGGGCCGGCGCGCATGGATTTCTTCCAGGAATGCCTTGAAATCGGCGATCCGCGCCGGACTGCGGTCGACGGGATCGGGCGGCATGAGCCGGGTGATGGAGCCGGGGTCTTCCCGGTAGCGCGCATACGCTTCGGAGGGCGTGCCGTTGTATTTGGTGTAGACATATTTGCGGAAGAGCATGTTTTCCGGCGGTTCCCGGAAATTCACGAGATACTGCGGAATGAGCGTGAAGTCCTGCATGTCGACGGAACTCTTGAGCGAGCCGGAAACCAGCAGGAGGAACGGGTAGATCATCGTGATCCCGCCCAGAATCAGAATCGCGTGGATTCCGAGGCTCAGAAGCCGGCTGGCCCGGCTTTTCCGTTCGACTTTTCCGAGAATGGGCATGGTTTATTTTCCTGCGGTTTTGAATTCCATGACGGAAAGACGTTTGATCTGGTAGACGGTGAACATGACCGTCATGGCGCCGAGAAGCCACGCCATGGCGATTGCGGTTCCGAACCGGAGTGCGGTGTAGGCCTCCTTGAAGATCTGGAGTTCGGCGACTTCGGTCCCTGCGCGGCCGAAGGTCATCACAAGGATCATTCCGCCGCTTTGCGCCGCCGCGATGAAGGCGCCCGCAAAGTTGATGACGATCAGCGGCCGGAGCGCCGGAACCGTGATGCAGCGCAGCTTCTGGAAGAAGCCGGCGCCGTCGATTTCAGCCGCTTCGTACCGTTCCTGCGGGATTCCCTTGAGCGCGGCAAGATAGATCAGACATCCCGGGCCCATCCCCGCCCAGATTGCGGGAAGGACGCACGCGATCAGCGCCCAGGAGGGATCCTCCAGCCACGCGACCGGTTCAAAGGGAAGGCCGAACACTCCGGCGAGTCCGGCGAACACCTGGTTCAGGATTCCGTTCGCCCCCGAATGGTAGAACAGCAGCCAGAGATACATTACCGCGACTCCGCTCATGACCGCCGGAAGATAGTAGACCGTGCGGTAGAAGATTTTCCAGCGGGAAACCTCCTCCAGCAGGATCGCGAGCACGATCGGCAGACAGAACCCGGCGGTGAGCATCAGCGCCATGTACCGCACGGTCGTCCATACGGCGGCCCACCATTCGCGGCTGAAGAGGACGTCCGCAAAGTTGCTGAGCCCGACCCATGTCGAATCTCCGGTGAACCGGTAGTCCAGGAACATGAGCCGTGCGCCCGAAACCATCGGAAGGTATGTCCACACCGCGATTGCGGCCGCGGCGGGGATCATCAGAACGTAGGCGAACCAGTATTTCCGGAACTGCCAGCCGCGCTTCTTTCCGGAGAACGCGTCCTTCGGCGTGAAGAATTTCCATAGCCGCCAGACGGTGAGACTGACCAGCGCCAGAATCAGGACCGCGGTGATCCCGGCGGTGCGGTTGCGGAAGACCCGTTCTTCGGGCGAGATGTATCCGATCATGTGTTCGTTCGTGGTGCGGACGGCGTTCTGCAGGATCTGGGAATAGACGGCCAGACGCTCTGTCCGGTCCTTCGGAAGTTTGTCGGCGCGGGCAAGCTGGAGCGCCTCGTCGAGCGGATTGGTCATGTAGACGTAGACGAGCTGGCAGTTTCTGCCGTAGGGTTCGGGTCGTCCGTTCTCGAGTGCTTCCCGCAGGGTGTTTTCCCATTCGGGGTGCATGTACTTGAGAAATTCGGTGTAGCCGAATTCGCGCAGATAGTCGGGCGGGAGCATCTTGCCCATGCCGCGGGCGATCATGGTTTCGGTGTAGATTCTGCGGGCGTCCCGCGAATTGAGAAATTTGATGTACTGCCAGGCCATTTCCCTGATTTCTCCGGCGGAAACCATTACCCCGTCGGAGTTGGCGCGGCCTTCGATTCCGGCGAAGATTCCGTTGATGCGGGAGTTGATTTCGGTCTTGCCTTTTTTCTGACCGGGGCCGGGCGGGAAGGGCGCGATTCCGATCAGCGTGGGGTCGATGACCGAACCGGTGCGGTCGCCGCCGATGTAGGTGAGGATCATGCCGACTTTTCCGATG
>CAZHPP010000192.1:0-7235 GCA_964534535.1 uncultured Victivallales bacterium
GGCGGAGGTTTCGGGAACGTCGCGGCCGTCGAGCAGCGTGTGGATGCGGACTTTCCTGACGCCCTGTTTTTCGAGTTCTTCGATCATGCCCTTGAGGTGATTGATGTGGCTGTGGACATTGCCGTCGGAGAAGAGTCCGATGAAATGGACCGTTCCGCCTTTTTTCGCTGTGGCGAGGACCTGCTTCCAGGTTTCGCCCTGGAACATGCTCCCGGAGGCGATGGCGGCGGAAACGAGCTTGGCGCCCTGCGCGAAGACCCGTCCGGCGCCCATGGCGTTGTGTCCGACTTCGCTGTTGCCCATGTCGGCGTCGCTGGGGAGCCCGACGGCGGTGCCGTGGGCCTTGAGCGTGGTGTAGGGGAGGGTCGCCATGATCTTATGGAGGAAGGGCGAGGGCGAGTCGAGGACGGCGTCGCCTTCCTTGTATTTTCCGATTCCGACTCCGTCCATGATGACGAGGACGACGGGGCCTTTTCCGGTTTTGCGTGCGGGGATGTGCTTCAGAGCGTGCATGATGTTCTCCTGTTGGATTTACAGAAGGATAATTTACAGTGAAAACGCGCAAAAGTCAAACGGCCGCGTCCGCCATTTTTCAACGGAGGGACGCAGCCGTGCGGAAATGCGGGGAAAGCCCCGGGGGTCAGGCCGTCCAGACGAGCCTGTGGTCTCCGGGGCCGCGGATTCCTGCGGGCGTGACCGCGCGGCAGCCTTCCGGGACGGTGAGTTCCGCCTCGAAGGAGGAGCCTTCGATCCGCCATGAGACTCGGATCGTTCCGTGCGGAGTCGGCACCATTCCATGGGCGAAGCGCACTTCCGGACACTCGGGCCGGAAGACGAATTCGGAGAACCCGGGCGCGCTCGGCGCAATCCCCAGCACCGAAGTCTGGAGAAACGCGGCGGGTGCGGAACTGAAGCCGTGACACAGACTGGCCGAACCGCCGAATCCCGCCTTCCCCTGATTGTAGACCCCGTTTTCCCAGAGAGTCGGCGTTCCTGAGTCCAGCATGGGCCCCCACCAGCGGCGGACGCACTGCAGGGCTTCGGGCGCATGACCGAGTTTCGTCAGCGCGTCCAGCAGAAAGATCCAGTAATAAAGTTCCGGCACGAGGAGCTTTTCGTCGCGCAGGGCGTCGAGGAATGCGCCGTCCGGGCCTTCTCCGGCGCCCGCGAGGATTGCCAGCGCGTGCGGAAGGCGGGTGGAGGCGGGCACGGGGCCGCATGCGGAAGCCGGCGGAACGCCGAGCGCGGTCAGGAGTTCCGGCGAGGCCGCGGGGTCGTCAAGCGAATCGGCAAGACGATGGTCTTCGGGACGCAGGAACGCGTGCACGGTCTGTTTCAGCATGAGGTCGATTTCGGAATCCGCATCCGGGTCTTTCACTCCGGCGGCGGGCGCGAGACGCTTCATGGCGAGGCGCGCAATCAGGTAAAGAAAGTTCAGCAGGGAGGTGCGTTTTCCGGAAAACGTCATGCCGTTGAGCTCGTAGGACCAGTCGAAGAAGTTCCAGTATTTCAGCGGCGGGACGAGCACGCCTTCGGCGTTCCGCCAGGAGCGGATCCGGTTCATCAGAGCTGCGAGCTTTCCGTAGTGTTCGCGGACGGTTTCACTGTCGCCGGTATGCATCCAGTAGTCCAGCAGGACCAGGGGAAGGGTCAGGTTTCCGGAAAGGATGATTCCGAATTCGGTGCGGTCCTCCGGCAGAGGTTTGTCGGCGGCGGGCGACGGCGCAATGCTGGGGAACAGGCCATCCTTGCGCGCCTGTGAAAAGATGATCCGCAGGGCGTGGCGGTGAAGTCTGTAGTCTCCGAAGAGCTTCAGGGCGGTGCGGTTTTCGACGAACATGTCGTTGCAGTAGAACAGGCGTTCCCGCCACGGACAGTCGGTGAAGACGTCGGTGACGCATGTGGAAAGCGTTTCCCGCGCCGTATCCCAGAGCCGGTTGAGCAGATAGTCGCCGCAGTGGAACGCCGCGCGCGGCGCAAAGGGATATCTCCGGTCGATTGCGCGCACCGTGTGGATCGTCACGGGGCCGCGGATGTTCCGGAGCGTGAGCTGGATCATGCGGAATCCGCGTTCCATGAGCAGGTTTCCGGCGGTCTGTCGGCCTTCGCGCAGAATGCAGCGGTCGCTGAACTGGTAGCTGGGGTTCGTATGGGTATGGTCGGCGCGCAGACGGCCATCCTGCCAGAGCTGTTCCTCGTAGGCAAAGTCGACGGCCGTTCCCGCGGGAGCAGTCAGGTCCACCTGGACGCGGCCTGTGATTTCCCGGGCGAAGTCGAACACCATCGTGACGCCGCCTCCGACATCGGGCGGGAGCGGCAGACGCACGTCCTGTTCTCCGCCAAGGGTCAGCCGGGAAAGTTCCGCGAGCGTTCCTTCCGGAAGCGGCGAATGCGGTTCCGTTGTGGAAAGATGCGCGATCTTCCGGTCTTTCAGATCGGCGGCAGGCACGAATGCGGCCGCGGGAACATTGCCGGGAATATGACAGGTTTCCACCGGACGCGGCGTTTCATGCTCCAGCAGCCGTTTCCGGCATACGGGAGAATCCGCGGGAAGCACAGCCGTCCGGTCCGGAGTCCCCTGAAAGACGGCCGGATCGAAGGAAAGGTCATGCCATTCGGCAAAGCCGGACATGCAGGTATAGAGCGGGCCGTTCTCCGGCCATTCGTCCGGACACAGCCGGGTATGCCATTCTCTGCCGGTCGCGGCCAGACTGCCGAGCTCCATCCACAATGCGGGAGCGGCGCATGCGGCGGACTCCAGCGGGATGTTCATGCAGCAGACGAGGACTTCGATCCGGTTTGTTCCCGGACGCAGGAAAGGAGCAGCGTCGCAGACGTCGTAAAAGTTGATTTCACGGGTTCCGCGCACCGGTCCGCGGCAGACCTCCAGCCCGTTGATCCTGAGCAGATATACGCTTTCGGCGGCGATTCTGACCTCGACTCGTTCCGGAACCTGATCCAGTTTCAGGTCCTGCCAGGCGCGAAAGTGGCACGGTTTCATTTTTTCGGCTCCGGCCGGAGCGATCCATTGAGCTTCCTTCATTTGAAATCCTTCCTGGTTCCAATGCGTTTCTCTGCATGAAAATGTACGCTGAACATGACGAACAGCGTAACATAATGTGAAAAGACGCAAATGCAAGAGCCTGCGGATTTTTCAGTCGGGATCGGTCTCGAACACCGGGTACTGGAACGGCGTATGCAGGAACGAGTCGTCGATGATGGGCTTCATGTTCGAAGGCAGGATTCCGGACTGTCTTTCGAACGTGAGCAGGCTCGGCAGCGGATACGAATCGACCGGCAGCGGTCCGCCGATGTGAAACAGTCTGCTGCGTCCGACTCCCGGAATCCGGAGATAAAAGAATCCCTTCCCGTTGAAGTCGGAAAAGTTGAGCGCATAAAGCTTCTGTCCGGGATAGTTCACGGCAACCGGAGCCAGCACCCCCAGCGGATTCGTCATGGGCATGATCCGGTTCGAAAACAGGACCCTGCCGTAAATGCTGCACAGCAGGAAGCGTTCCGGAACCTTCCACGTTTTTTCCGGGACGCAGGTGAGGTACGCCATCTTGACGGGCTGGAAGCGCCAGTAGCCGTAGCGCCCCACCACGATCTGAGTTCGCGATGGCGCAAGTTCCGGCAGCTCCTGAACGGGGTCGCCCGCGGATGTGTAGTCGGCCGCGTTCCCGTATTGTGCCGCGGCAGGGCCGGCGCTCAGGACGGCGAGCCCGGCAATGACAATGAAATTCCTGATTTTCATAAAGCAATCCCCCCGGTTTGGTTATGAAAATATCCGGTAATATCGCACGGATTCCGGCAAAAGTCAAACGGCGTCCGGGGTCAGTTTCTGCGTTCGGGCTCCGCGATCCGCACGGAAGGCACGGAGAAAATTCCGGTGATATTTTCTCCGGAAATCATGCGCAGCAGCAGATCGGCGCACCGTTCGCCCTCCGTCTTGAAGTCCTGAATGCAGAGGAAAACCCGGGAATAAAGCTCCGGCGCGGAAAAATGCCACTGGTCGAACATGCCGCCGACGAACGCCGGCTCCGGAACCCCGGCAGGCAGCGGAAAACCGCCGAAGGCGACCGGGGAATCCGCAAAAACGGCCACGGTGCGCGGATGGTGTTCCCGCATCATTTCCGCGAACGATTCCGCCGTTTCCGCGAACGGGATTCCGTTTTTTCGCAGAAGTTTTGCGGCGGATTCCCTGCGTGCGGCGGAGACGGTATTTTTTGCACCGAAACAGAGAACCGCGGCCTCGGCTCCGGCGTTCCGTACGGCGTCGAACAGCATTCCGATGGAGCCCGCCGCGTCGTTCGTGACGACGGGCCGGTCTGTTCCGGCAGGCCACTGGTCGAGAAACCGGCACGGAAATGGAATCGAGCAGGGCCCTGATTTCCGGGCGGAGTACGGCGGGCGGACTGCAGATCACCGCGCCGTCGCAGGTCTTCTGGGCCAGCTGTTCGAGACATTTTGCAAAGCGGTCTTCCATGCCGTTGTGGATGAGCACGTTCATCATGTATCCGCGGCGGTCGAGGGCGTCGCAGAGCGCCGAAGCGGGCTGGAGCGACTGTTCCGGATCAAGCGCAAAGGTGACGAAGCAGATGCTGCTGGTCCTGCCGGAAGCCAGATTCCGGGCGCTCCGGTTCATCACATAGCCGCATTTGCGGGCGAGTTCGTGAAGGCGCGCGCGGGTTTCGGCCCGGATTCTGGGATCGTCCCGCAGGGCGCGGGAGACGGTCGAGGAATCGTAGCCGGAAATCCGCGCGAGGTCGTGGATCGTGACCGCCATCCGCGGCTCAGCCCCGGATCTTGTATGTGGCGATTTCGAACGGCTTCAGGTTCAGCGGGAACTTTCCGCCCGTTCCGAGATCGCGGCCGTCGGTCCATTCCGTCAGGTTCGTTTCGACGAGATGTGCCTTCGGATTGCCGAGCACGAGCACGCCGGAGGAATTCTTCCCGAGCGTTTCCGCAATCCGCACGACCAAACAGGATTCCTTTTCGGCCTTCTTGACGACCTCAAGCGTGATTCCGGCGGACTTTTCGATGCGGCAGGGCGGCTGGAGCGTTCCGGCGTCATACCCTTCCACGGTGAGCGGGGGACGGTTCAGGCGGGCCGCTTCCGCGAACACGTCCGACTGTTCCAGCGCGCCCTTGTGGGGCAGGAAACTGTACGTGAATTTCTGTTCGCCGCGGTCGGCGTCGAAGTCGGGATATTTCGGCGAGCGGAGAAGGTTCAGGTCGAGCACGCCGTCCTTCACGCGGCAGCCGTATTTGCAGTCGTTGAGCAGGGCCGCGCCGCGGTCGGACTGGGAAAGATCGGCCCAGCGCTGGCAGCTGACCTCGAACCGGGCTTCGTCCCAGCTGGTGTTGTCGCGGGCGGGACGCCGGATCGAGCCGTACTGGATTTCGAAGGAAGCCTCGTCGGACGAAACATTCACGGGGAAGGCCGTGCGGAGCATTTTGTGGACTTCGAGCCAGGAAACTTCCGTGATGAAGTCGAGGCGCTTCGTGCCGGCATTGAGCACGGCCTGCTGGCGGATCCGCGAGGAGCCGCATTTGAATTCGAGGTCGATGCGGGAGCGGATCTGTCCGTCGAAGACCTTGCGCGCGGAGACGCATTCAGCCTCGCATTCGAGGTTGCGCGGATAATAGAGGTCGACTTCCCAGGCGTCGCAGGAGGCGGGGTGGTCGTTGTAGAGGGAAAGCACGTTGCCGGGAGCGGAAAGGAATTCGGTCTTCAGCTCCTTGTCGAAGGCGGAAATCAGGCGGCCGCGGCGGTCGAATTCGTAGCGGACGAGCGTGTTTTCAAGCACGAGTTTTTCATTCAGGGCAGGCTTGACGGCATTGGCGCGGCCCTTGCAGAGGGTCAGGATACCGGAGGCCGGAATCCTGACGTAGGCCTCGATTTTTCCGTTTTCGAACTGGGCGTCGAGCGCATTGCCCTTGACATCTTCGGCGCCGACCCAGGAATCCGGAAGCGTGACCGTGCCGCGGTATTCGTACGGCAGCGAGTTCACGAGCACCATGCAGTCGGAATCGTGCGCAAAGAGCTTGAAGGCGATTTCCCGGACGAGCTTTCCGCACTTGTCGAGGATCGCGCGGTGTTCGGCCTCCGTCGTGCGGTAGACCGTCGTGATGGAGGAGCCGGGCAGAATGTCATGGAACTGGTTGAGGAGCAGGGTCTTCCACATGGAGTCGAACTCGTCCGCGGGATAGTCGTAGACGGGCAGCATGGAAGCCAGGAATTCGACTGCGGCGAGGGCCTGTTCGCATTTGCGGTTGCCGCGTTTGACGCGGGCCTGGGTGGTGAGCGTGCCGCGGTGGGCTTCCAGATAGAGTTCGCCTTTCCAGGAAGCGAGTTCTTTCTGATGTTTTGCGAGTTCGCGGAAGAAGGTTTCGGCGAATTCGAACTTGACCTTCGGGAGTCCTTCCATGGAACGTTCACGCAGGCCGCGCTCGATGAATTCCTCGGAAGGTCCGCCGCCGCCGTCGCCGATCCCGAACAGGCTCATGAAGCCGCCGAGATGCGAATTTTCCACAAATTCGTCCTGTGCCTTTGCGAGCTGGGCCGAATCCAGTTCCGAGTTGTAGGTGTTTTCCGGCGGGAAGTGCGTAAGGACTTCGGAACCGTCGATTCCCTGCCAGCGGAAGGTCTGGTGCGGGAACTTGTTGATGACGCTCCAGGAAAGCTTCTGGGTGAGGAAGAAGTCGCAGCCGGACTTGCGGATGATCTGAGGAAGGGCCGCGGAGTAGCCGAAGGCGTCCGGAAGCCACGCGCATTTCACGTCGACCCCGAATTCGTCGCGGAAGAAGTTCTTGCCGTGGAGGAACTGGCGGATCAGGGATTCGCCGCCGGTGATGTTGGTGTCGGCCTCGACCCATTCGCCGCCCTGGAGTTCCCAGCGGCCCTCCTTCACGCGTTTGCGGATCCGCTCGTAAAGGCGCGGATAATTGTCCTTGACGAACTTGTAGAGCACGGCCTGCGACTCGCCGAACTTGTAGTCGGGATATCTGTCCATCAGGAGGAGCTGGGTGGCGAAGGTGCGCGCGGCCTTGCGGATGCTTTCGCGGACGGGCCAGAGCCAGCCCACGTCGATGTGGGCGTGTCCGATCGCGCTTGCCGTGAGTGCGGAACCGCAGGCGGGCAGTGCGAGGACGGGCTTCAGGACTTCGCGCGCCCTGGCCGCGTTCGCGCTCTTCCAGTTGAAGACGTCGAGCATGGCGTTCAGGGTGTGGAT
>CAZHPP010000193.1:0-7218 GCA_964534535.1 uncultured Victivallales bacterium
CGGAAAATATGCGGAGACATGCGTCGCCGGTATCCCATATAAAGGCGTGGGAGAACATGGCCTGAGGCTCGACACTCACGCCTCGGCAAGCAATTATCTCTGGGCCGACGGTCATGTCTCGGCAGTAACATGGAGTAACTTCCAGTGGGGTATGATGGCCATTGCGACAACCGGCTATTCCAAGATTCGTTTTTCGTTTCAGTGAAAGGCAATTTCAAAAGTTTTCAAATCGGAGAGCTGAAAACAGGTTGTCCCGGATATATCAGAATGATAGACAAGACTGCCAAAACTCCGGCTCCGTTCGTCAGACATGTCGGACAAGTCGGACTCGTCCGACAAATGAGTGGAAGAACATGCACAGCAGATCTGTGAAAGGCGTTCAAGGCTCTATAAGAACACTTTTGTCATCGCTGCCATACTCACTCATGAGAAAAAAAGTTACAACAAAAAACCATCTTTGGGGAATAGGCTCTTGTGCCTGCAACCACTAAAATCATAGGATCTTTTCCATGACTCAACCAATGTTCTGCTGTGCCGTTATCGCCTTGGCGACAATAACGGAGATGTACGGGACTGTTTTGCCGTTGACCAATCCGACCGCACCGTTTGCTGTACGTCCGACTTCCGTTCCGCCGAAAAAAAACATGCCGTTTTTTGACGGGAAGAATGGCAGAATCACATTCGGCGACAAAACGGTCAAGGTGTTTCCATCGGGGTTCATCCGGATGACGAGTTCCGGACGCACGTTGTCCGAGGTGTATGTTTATGCCAATACGCCATGGAGTTCCTATCTAGACAATAGAACAACCATTCGGGTTCCGCCCGTCCCGGGACGGAACCTCGGCGTCGAGTCATACATGGCGGACGAATCGAAAAAAACCATCACGATCCGGGGACCGCTCCTGTTTCACAAAAAAGGCGAA
This sequence comes from uncultured Victivallales bacterium, assembly GCA_964534535.1. Classification (GTDB taxonomy): domain Bacteria; phylum Verrucomicrobiota; class Lentisphaeria; order Victivallales; family UBA1829; genus CAZHPP01. Next base: position 924 of record CAZHPP010000193.1, read on the forward strand.
CCGGAATTGAGCGGAAATTACCGGATTGCCGTATCGCTGCTCCCGGATGCCAAAGTCGGAATCCATTTCGAATATACCGTTCCCAGGGAGGCTGCCGGGGGGAACATGCGTATGTTTTGGAATGTCCCCGATGCAAAACGCTACAGCGTCGACGCCAAAGACTTCGAATTCCCGCTTGACAAGAGCAAATTCGGCCAGTACTGTTGCCCGAAAAAAATCAGAATCATGACGGAAAATCAAGCCGAATGTTTCGAATTGTCGGTTATGAGTCCGCTTACCGCGCAGGCATATCAGAAAGGAACTTTTGCATTCGGTCCGCACAAGAACAGGAAAGATCCCGAAAAATATGTGATATCCATGATTCTCGACCCCCTTGAATGGTCGGGAACGGCGAGCTCCTCCGGCAGGGCCGATCTGATGAAAATCGATGCGCTTGAAGAAGAAACCTCACCGGTTCGGAATTTGGCGGGGAACCCGTATTTCGCCCAGGGGCGCAACCATGTCTCCCAGACGAATCAGGTCTATCCGTGGCGCGCGACGGAAACCGTCCGGATTTCGAACGACACCCCGAAGTTCGGCACACACTGTCTTGAGATATCATCACCCTGTACGCCGGAAAGTTCCCGCGAGGGATGGATCCTGATGTCGCCGATATCGGCGGCTCCGGGACCGTACACCATCAGCTTTTATGCACGGGGGACGAAATCCGGTTCCATCTGTCTGGATGTGAGAAATCATGCCTATCATCTTTTCAAAAGCAAAGATTTCAACGTTTCGCAGCAATGGCAGCGTTTTTCCCTTACCGTCCATCTTCCTCAAACCTCATGCCTTTCTCCCCGCTTTGCGTTTTGCGCACCGGTTGGCGAAAAGATATTTTTCGACGGTCTGCAAATTGAAAAAGGAGACACCCCGACCGAATTTATCGCGCCCCCGGTTTCGGCAATGCTTCTGACCTCCGCACCGGACGATTTCATCGAACATGGGAAAAAGATTCAGGCAAAAATACGTCTTTCCACTTTGTCCGACAAGGTTTCCGGAAAAGCGTCCGTACACGTTTGCGACATGTTCGATACCGTGCTTTACACCAAACACTTCGATTTTCAACTGGGCAGAAACGACGAACCTGTGTTCCCGCTTGAACTTGAGGGGAAAATACCGGACGGCATTCACCGAGTCAAGGTCGCGTTCGACGTAAACGGGAAAAAATACAATCAGTTTTTTCGCTTCTCCGTCATGCCGTTTTTCTCCAACACGCATAAACTGAAAAACATGTTTTCACAGGTCTATCGCGGCGGCACGTTCCATACATCGACATATCCCGGATTGGAAAACAACCTGAAACGGAACATGCTGATCGGCTCCGGTTCGGACACGCACAATCCGTATCCGACTCCGGAACTGGATAGGCTTCTCGCCAAATACAACACGGAATGGATCGATTCCTCCATCGGGTTTCGCATCGCATTCAATCCGCAAACCGCAAATAAAAAATTTTGGAAAGGGCTTTCCCCGCAACCGGGACATACCTACTATATACTGTCGTTTTCAAAAGACCAATTCGCGTCATGGGTCAGCGAAGGAATGCTGCTGGCCGATCACCGGTTGTCCGGCGGCTGGACGCCGGAATTCGCAGAGAAAGTTTCCGCGGCGGCAGCGCATATCGTTCGCCAGTCTTCGCCGCGGCGCGTCTATGAAACCGGTGCGGAATGGCCGCCCGAAATCAAGAATGATCCGCATTATGTCGATTATGTCATGGCCGTCCGCAAAGGAGTAAAAAGCGTGTATCCCGAGGCACTTTTCTGTGAAGGAGGGTCCTACAATATGGACATCGGCAGCGGCGTGCGTGAAATCGACTCGTTTCTCGCCAAGGCAAAAGGGAAAATGCCGATCGAACTCATTCACACGCATACCTATACCCACGATATTCTGACGCTCGAACCGAATTTCAAAGCGCTTGTCGATGTCGTTGAAAACAAACACGGACTGAAAAACGTCAAATACTATTTCGGCGAGGGAATGCATTACGGGCCGTATGAGGTCCCGGAATGGGGGCTGGAATACGTCAACTGGAATATGAGCGGCTGGACGGGAGGCGCATTGTCCAACGACATCGGCTGGACGGAGAAAATCGCCGCCGCCAAAACCATGCGGTCCTGGCTGGTCTTCATGACGAAGTTCGATCAAGTGCTGAGCGTCAATGCGTCCTGCCAGCAAATTAATTATGCGCTGGATTTGGATTTGCGGCCGCGCGTCTATCAGAAGATCCCCAACACGCTGTCCGCACTCCTCGGCAACGTCAAGCGTTTCATCAGCGATGTCTCCTTTGCGCCTGCCGTCAAATGTCTGGTATGGGAAGACGAACTCGGCCGCCCCGTCGCCGCCGTATGGAATCAGGAACCCGCCGCGGACAAGGGAGTCAGACAAGGCCCGTGGGCAAAAACCGCATTCAAGGGAAAAATCGAAATCTTCGACATGATGGGAGCCCGCCGTATTCCGAATGCGGATGGTTCGTTTCCGGTTTCTCCGTTTCCGTTCTTTCTGCGCGGCGAACCCGGTTCCGCGGACACGTTCACTCGCGCCATGGCGGAAAGCGTTCTGACCGGCGATGCCGGCGGCGTGCCGTTCCGGGTGGTTCCTGTACTGACCAGCCGCGACACCATGCGGCTTGACTTTGAAAACGCAATCGCCCGCCAAGTGACCGGAAACGTCGATGTCATGGGAAAAATGATCCCGGTATCCCTGAGTCCGCTCGGGAAAACCTCAATCCCGGTCAACCTCCCGCAGGTACTGCCGCTGGATCACATTGCCCGGCTTTCCATTCCGTATACGTTCCGTTCCGGTTCGTCAAGATCAGACACCGCCTTGAAATTCAACGGATTCGCAATCCGGAAATTTCATGGGAACTGGGACGGCATACCCGCCATTCCGATCACCGCAAAAGTCCGGAAAGGCGAAATCTTCTCCGACAAAGACTTCTCCGCAAAATTCCAGGCGGCCTGGGACGCCGACGCCCTCCATCTGAGGGTTACCGTCACCGACGACAAGTTCGTTCATAAGCTCTATCCGAATCCGGCAAATCGATATAACAACGATGCTCTGCAGTTTTTCATCGACTCCCGCTGCTCCGCATTGCAGAAGGGAACCAAAACGTTCGACGAGGACGACTACGCCTATTCGATCTTCCCGTCGCCGGACGGCAAATCGGCCCGGCTTCACCGCTGGCTTTCGCCGGATATCCAGCTGACGCTTGGAACCGCCGCGCCAAAGGATATGACGTTCGCCGACGACGTCCCCTGCAAGTTCACCCGAACCGCAGATGGCTACATATATGAAACGGCGATTCCGGCCCGGTATCTGCTCCCGGCGCGGCTGGAGAAAAACGCTTCCATGGGATTTGCCATGAATCTTTTCGACCGCGACGATCCGGCCGTCAAGGACGTGACACGGGGGCTCACCACCACCCCCGAAGGCACTGCGCCGTACAACCGGCCCGATCTCTGGCCGGTTATGCTGCTTTCGGAATAGACGCAGGATGCACTCCGCATGAACAGAAAATGTCCGGAAGTCCTCGGCGATTCGCCCGAAGGCCGCTCGCAGTTCCAGCAGATGATGATGTCTGCCGTCATGAGCCGAATTCTGCTGATCGGAATCACGCCAGAATACACGCTCGGCGACAGAATTATTGCCTGGTCGGTGTTCGCTTATTCCTCCGACAACGGACAAGTCAGCGAGGAAATCACAAGGTAAGGATTACAGAAAGGCAATACAGCCCTTCCGGACTGCAAAACTCCGGATGAAGTCTATTTCGGGACTTGTAATTCCCGCAGCAAGGTTTATAGTAATGCCAAGGCGTTTACACCTATCATTTTAACTAAAAACAGTCCAACCAAACGGCAGGGCGCACTATTCACAAATGAATTCAACATGGATCAACGCGTCGGGCTTCGGAGCATCCGGTTCGACTTTTGAAGCTCATGGCCGCATGGAATGCGGTTCCAATGAACTCATACTCGATAATATCGGCGATTTCAGGACGGGACAGACCGTCACTGTGGAAAAATGCTTCTTCCATACATGGGGCATACTCTACAATGAGCATAAACCGTATCTTGCGAAGAATCAGGCCGCGCTGAAGGACGAACTTGAAATCGAAGGTCTTGACAACGCGAAAAACCATCAGATCTTTGTCATTCATTTCTTTGAAGCGAACGTCTTTTCATGGATGGTCATCGACCCGAAATATCAGACCGAAATGAGGACACAGCCCGACATCTGGAAATTCTGGAGCTGGCAGGGCAAAAATATTCCCGTTTCCGATGAATGGATCGACCTCGTCGAAGGCGTCAGAATCCGGTTTCACAAGAAGGATTGGAAAAAGTCGGAATCCATCTCGTTCCATGTGCGCAACCGTCTGCGCGCCAGAATATTGGAAATCCATGACAACACGCTTGTCCTGGATAAAAAAGCCAACCGTTCATGCGCCGCGGCATGTGTCCGGCATGAGGACAATGCCGCGCTTCAGACCGCTCTCGACGAAGCCATACGGACCTGTAAACCGCTGTATATTCCGGCCGGCCGGTACCGGCTGACCGACGGTCTCCGGATTCGCAATGCCTCGGTGAGGATCGAGGGTGCCGACCGGGTCCATACAATCCTTGACGTGAGCGAAACAAACACCGCATGTTTCTGGATTGCCGGCGGACGCGAAGTCATTATCCGCAACATGGCAATGGAAGGCCATACCGGCTATATGGAGCTTCAGACGAACGGCGGCTGGCAGACTGCCGGCGGCAGTATATTCTGGCCGACCGCAAATCAGCAGATGGAAGTCGGCGGATGCGCCGCGATCAACGCCGTCAGCACCGAATATATGCTGTTCGAGGACCTCGACATCACGAAGATGGCGTCCGAAGCCATTTATCTGCATGGCTCCGACCGTTCCGGCCGGGCTCCGTTCATCCAGCGTGAACACGAGGGAATGCCCGAACTTTCAAGACAGTATCAGAAAACCTGTATCATCAATCGCTGCAACGGATACAATTCCGGATTCAATCTTTTCAACAACAACGATTTCGCAGAAAATACAATCATCACCAACTGCCATGGCGAAAAGCTCGGAAATTTCTGCGAGAACGCGGCGGTGTTCTGCCGTTTCACCAACAATTATGCCAACGACTGCCACACGCTGTCAATCTGTTCGCGCGGGCTTGCCATCGTTCAGGATAATGTCTTCGAGGGCGGGACGCGCGGCGGCGGACTCTATGCCTGCGGCGGACAGACAATCATTTCGAACAACATTTTCCGCAATTACAGCAAGGCCTCGCCGATCATGGCGATCGGGTCTGGACCGATTACAATTACAGGCAACATGATCGACCTCACGCACGACGAAGGCAATCCGAACAACACGCGCGAAGGAATCGCCGTTTCAGCCGAAAGCGTGATCGTTTCGGACAACCACATCATCAACCGCGGTTCGCCTGATGACGACACCACGGGAATCCTGATCGAGGATAAGGCCGACAACGTCAATCTCCATGACAACATCGTCAGCAACTGCCGGACAGGGTTCTATTTCGGCCGCCGGGAATGGGACGACGCGAAACAGCAATGGATTCGTCACGACTCGGAACGCGTCGGACGAAGCATCCGTCTGCGCGACAATATGTTCATCCAATGCCGGAAAGAGATGGCTGGCGCCGAACAAGGGCTGGAGCATTGACTGTCACCTGTTTGAGACTTATGAATTCCGATGCTAAGGTTTATCGTGATGCGAGCGTCATACTGTCATCTTGACTGAAAACAGTCCAGCCGAATGACAGGGCGTATCCTCCGAGATTTTTCTAAACCGGATTTTCAAAATGAAAAAAGACTGATTGCAATGAGCAAATTCAAAGACATCGTATTTGAAAAGGATTTCCATACCTTTCCGGGAGATCCTTCCCTGGATGGATTCCGGATTCAAAAACTTTATCACGGCGTCGGGAAAGACGCCATCCGCTATTCGGACGGCTACGGCATAACCTTCCCGCTTCCGGGAAATATTCAGCTCCTGCGCATGCCGGATCAGGCGGACGGCGAATTCATCATATTGCAATCCGAACTTGAAAATCCCTGACTGGTGGCCTGTTATAATGAGATGCCGTTTTTTTAATCCCCGTAAGAACGGGAAAAATAACGATGGGAATTTTTCTTGGCTGTGTACTAAACGTTGACTGTTTTTTTCAGGGATTCGTGGGGCCAGTCCAGTGGGAAAAACAGAGGTTTGCCCCCTGGTCGACAGGCGTCGACAAGA
>CAZHPP010000194.1:0-7209 GCA_964534535.1 uncultured Victivallales bacterium
GACGCGCTTCCCGCACGGCGGAAAATGCCGGCGGCGGGGAACGTTCCGGCGTAGGCGAAGAAGAGCTCGACAGTCTTCTTTATTCGAAACTCCGGATTCCGGGGGCCGGACGCTCCTACTATGTGGGCGAGGAAATTCCTGTGACGGTGGACGTCTACTGCGCCGAAGGGCTCGGAGTCCAGATGGGCTATCCGGAAATCCGGGGCGGCGCGGATTCGAACATCGTGCTGCGGGACTGCAGGGGCGTGAACCGGCAGTCGCCGTATTTCGAGGTTCCCATGCGGAATGCGGAGGAGATCGGAGGCCGGAACTTCACGCATTACACGTTCCGGACGGCCGTGCGTTCGCTTTCCCCCGGCCCCCTTGCGCTTTCCTCGACCGTTCCGGCGTCCGTGACGGTGCGGGACAATTCGCGCCGGAACGATACCGGCGATCCGTTCTTCGACGATTTTTTTGAAATGTCCGGCTTCGGCGCGCGGCGGATCAGCCATCCGCTGGAGTCTTCGCTCAAGGACGTGAAGATCCTTCCGCTTCCGCCGGCGCCTTCCGGCACGCAGTATCTGGGGCTGATCGGATCATGGAGCGTAACGCCTTCGGTCTCGAAGACGGAAACGAGCGTGGGCAGCGCGATCACGCTTTCAATCGCGCTTTCCGGAACCGGTTCGCTGGATTCCCTGCGCGCGCCCCAGCTCGACTTCAAGGGCTTCCGCACCTACAGCCCGGAAGTGGAAAAATCGCCGTCCGGCACTTCCGCCTCGATCAAATACATCCTGATTCCAACGGCGGAAGGGACTTCCGAACTTTCCCTGAATCTCTCGACGTTCGATCCGTACCGGGGCAAATATGCGGAAACGCCGTTCCGGACGGCGGTCCATGCCGGGAAGGCGCAGTCCGTGCTTTCCGGGAACTCGAATCTTCCGGGCGTGATCGACGCCGGAGGTTCCGCACAGGCGGCCGCATCGGCTCCCGCCGAACGGAAGAACGCCCCGGCCGGAATCCTCTATCTGAAGAAGGCTCCCTTTCCGCCGACGCTGCTTCCGCTCTGGAAGAATACGCTTCCGTGGTGCATCGGCATTCTCTTTGCGGGAATTCTGTTCTTTGCGGGATGCGAAATCGTCTATCGGCGCAGAGTCGTCCGCGGCCGGAACCCGGGAATCCTGCGCCGGGAAAAGGCGGCGGATTCGCGCTCCGCGCTGATGGCGATGCTCCGCGGAAACACGGAAGAAAAACTTCTTGCGGAAACCGTCACGGAATATGTGAACAATGCGCTGAACCTTCCGCCCGGATCGAGTCCGGAGGAGGCGGCGGAAGCCGTCCGCGGGAAGAATCCGGAACTGGCGGAGGACCTTTCCGCGCTTTCCGCGGGATCGTGGGCTCCCGGCGCGGGCGGACTCACGGAGGAGCGCCGGAAGCGTCTGGCGAAGAATCTTGCAAAACTGGTTTCGCTGGCGCTCTGCCTCTGCGTCCTGCCCGCCTTCGGATTCGAGAACGCGGGGGAACGCGCCATGACCGACTATGACGAATGCCGTTTCGCCGAAGCGCTGAAGTACTACGCCGCCCTGGAAAAGAAGTCGGAGCCATCCGCAAAAGTTCTTTACAACATCGGGAACTGCCTCTACCAGCAGGGAAAATATGCCGCCGCGCTCGGGTATTACGAACGCGCGCTGAAGCTTTCGCCGCGGGACAGCGACATCACGGGCAATCTGAACCTGACCCTTTCGAAACTCTCGCTTCCGGAAAAATACAGACTGGAAAGTCCGTCGGACGTTCCGCCGTATCTCCGCGACCTTCTGCGGCCGGACGAGTGGCTGCTGATCCTTTCGCTGGGGCTTGCGGCAATGCTGTGCGGATTGGGGCTCCGCCGGTTTCTCCGGAAATCCGTGTGGCTTCCGGTCGCGGGAGCAGGGGCTTTGGCCGCGGCGGTTTCGCTGGGCGCGGTGCTGTGGCAGGATGCGTCTTCCTATTCGGAGAATTCGGCCGTGGTGATCGTGCGCGGCGCTCCGGTTTACGCCCTGCCGTCCGCCAATGCGCGGAAGCTGGACTGCGTTCTGGTTCCGGGCGAAGAGGTTCGTGTGAACGAAAGCCGGCTCGACTGGGTGCGGATCCGCTTCGGGTCCGCCGAAGGCTGGGTGAAGGAAACGGACGTGATGCGGCTCTGAGGAGCCGCATCCTTCAGATCGGCCATTCGATCAGGACGGCTGCAAGCGCCTTCGGGGAAGGATTTTCCCGCGTCAGACGGTGTTCGAAACTCCCTTCGGCGAGGATCGTCGGATTCCGGAAGGGGATGGAATTGAGCCAGACGTCGACATCCACGGCGTCCCGCAGTTTGGCCTGGAGCGCGGGGGAAACCGCGACCGGCAGGCGGGCGCCGAGCTTCGAAGCCAGCTTCATGGCGTCGGAATAGGTTGCAATGACCGGAAGAAGCGTATAATTTTTCCCGCCGATGCTGAATGCCTGTCTGCGGAGCGCCATCTTGTCGCCGTTGCGGCAGGCGGAAAGCAGTTCCAGACTGCAGCGCGGCGGATGCGCGGCGGAGGGAGGAACTTCTTCGCGGAGAAAGCGTCCGATTTTTTCATCGGTGAGCCCGGGATCGTCCAGAAAATAGAGTTTTCTGGGCGGGAACCGCAGGGATTTCCCGTAATTTTTGATGGGGTTTCCGTTTGCAATCAGCACGTCGGGCGAAAGCGTGTCAAGCGGCACGAGCGTTTCGATCCGGTTGAAGGAACAGTCGATGAAGAGCAGGGAAAATATCTGGGAAAGCGGGCCGAGCGACGGGATGCGGTTTCCCGCAAACGAAAGTTTTCTGAGCCTGCGGAGCCCGGAAAGAGGTTCGAGCGAGGTGAGCCGGTTGTCGGAAAGGTCGAGCGAGGCGAGTCCGGTCATGCGCGAACATGCCGAAATGTCGGAAAGCGCGTTTCCGGAAAGATTCAGGACGGCAACCGACTGCGGCGAGGCGGGTTCCGGAGCTTTTTCGAGCTTGTTCCCGGAACAGTCAAGCTCTTCCGCGGAGATTCCCTCGAACGTCTTGGAATCGGCGATGAGATTGTTCGAGACGCTGAGCCGGGAGAACTGCTTTCCCTTCAGGGGATCGAGCGAGAGGATGCTGTTGAAGGAACAGTCGAGCTGACGCACAGGCAGACTCCGGAGGGGTGCGAGCGACGTGATCCTGTTGCGGGAGACGTCAAGGATCTCGACCTGGGAGTTCTCGAGCGGCGTGAGGTCGGAAATCAGCGCTCCGGAGAGATTGAGCCCGATGAGCGGAAGTCCTTCCAGCGCGTCGATCCGCGTGACGGCCGAGTCGGAAATTTCCAGGAAGCGCAGGGAATTTTCTCCGGCGAGGGGCGCAAGGTCTTCGACGGGATTGCCGCGGCAGATGAAGACTTCGAGTTCGAGATGCCGGAGCGGGGAAATGTCCTTTGTCCCCGTGCCGATGAGAATCAGCCGTTTGAGCGGCATGCCGCGGATGAAATCCAGTCCCGGAGCCCTGCAGCGGTCGAGCTTGAGCGAGGAGAGCGGCAGGGCCGCGAGCACGTCGGGCGAACGGATTTCGCCGCCGGAAAGATTCAGCGCGAATCCGGCGCCTTCGATATGGAGCCGGACTTCCGAATCAGGGCAGGCGCGCATGATTTTTTCTTTCCATTCGGAGAGCTTTCCCTTGTTGTCCCGCAGAAGCCTGGTGGCGGCAAGGCCGTACTTTGCCGCCGAGATCCGGTTCGGAGAGAGCGCGGAGCGGACTGCTTCGGAAAAGAGCTCCTCCGCGAGCGGGAAGTTGCCGGAATACTGCGCGCGCTCCGCCAGCTCGACGAGGTCGAGTTTGAGCGGGAGTCCGAGCCGCATGAACTTGACGCTCTGGAACAGGATGTCCGCATTTTCGACCCTGATCCGGCTGAATCCGGTCCCGAAGCAGGAATTGAAGAAGGAACGGTTGAGCGCCGAAAGCACGAGCGCATCGTTCAGATAGAGCTGAAGCTGGAAATGCATTCCGGTCGTCTGGATGCGGCGGACGTCGATCCGGCAGGAGTATCCGGGAATGAATTCGACCGGAGCCTCTGCGAGAATGGCCCCCGTTTCCGGCACGCGGATGGAGGCGCGCGGCGAAACGCCGCCTTCGATGACGAAGCATGCGTTTTCGAGCCCCGGTTCCGTGAAGGGGTAAAAGGTGACGGTGCCGTTTTCCCCGAACGAATCGGGGCGGAGCTCCGCAGTCATGCGGAATTCGTTCTTGGAGACCGGTTCGCTGCATTCGAGCACGGCTTCCGTGCCGGTGGCTTCGACTTTGAGTCCCGCGCTCCCCGAGGAGAATTTTGCCCCGGAACCGGGAAGCATTTTCCATTTTGCCGTGCTTCCGCCTTCCTTCCGGAAGTCGCTGCTGACGACGGCATGCCATTCCCTGCTGGACTCCTCCCGGAGTTTCGACTCGAGCCTGGCGCGCTGGCGCACGGCCTCGATCCGGGCGCGTTCGGAATATTCGTAAATGTTCAGCTCGATCTGCTTGTAATAAAGCCGCGCGACGAGGAACGCAACGATGATGAAGCACGTGAAGAGCAGCGATGCGGCAAGGAACACCTGCGACCGGCGCCGCTTGATGAACAGCATGATCCGGGTGAAGAATCCGGCGTCCTCGGCCTGGGTCGGGTATCCGTTGAGATAGGCTTCGACATCCGCCCGGAGCGCTTCGACGGACTGATAGCGTCTGGAAGGATCGCGCTCCAGCGCCTTGTATGCCACGAACTGAAGCGCGGCGGGAACCGGCCTCGAACCGTCGGCCTGCCGGCGCGGCGGAATGATCTTGCCCATGGCGGCGTTCCGGATGACTTCGTCGGACGAACTGCCGCGCACCGGCGCATGAAACGTGAGCATGGCGTAAAGGATTGCGCCGAGAGAATAGATGTCGCTCAGGGGGCCGCGCATGCTGTTCTGGCCGAGCGCCTGTTCCGGAGCCATGTATTCCGGCGTGCCCTTGACGACGCCGTCGAGGGTCTTTTCGATTTCTTCGGGCTGCGGAGGCGGCGCCGCGAGCCCGGCCGTCGTGGTGTTGTCCTTGATCTTTTCGAGTTTCTTGGCCAGACCCCAGTCGATTACCAGCACTTCGCCGAAGTCGCCGACCTGGATGTTTTCCGGCTTCAGGTCGAGGTGGACTACGCCTTTCGAATGGGCGAAGGACATGGCGTCGCACACCTTCAGAAAAATGTCCAGCAGGCGCGGTAGGGTGTAAAGTCCCGAGAACGATTTGTCGCCTTCCTGAAGCTTGTGGAGGACCGCGGCCAGATTCCGCCCGGAAACCAGCTTCATCGTGAAGTAGGGCATGCCCTCGCCTGTGGTCCCGATTTCGTGCACAGGCACGATGTTCGGGTGTTCCAGCATGGCGGTGATCCGGGCCTCTTCCAGAAATTTGCGGCGGCTGCGTCCGGAAACGTCCTTTGCCACGGCGATCGCCACGGCGCGCCCGGTTTCGCTGTCCTCCGCGCGGATCACCGTCTTCATGCCGCCGGAGCCGATCATGCCCTCCTGGCGGTATTTCCGGGGAGCGATGAATTTTTCCCCTGAGGCAAGAATTTTTTCGGTGATCGTGCTCATTGTTTTCTGGTTATCCTCTGAAGCGGTCGGCGAAATCGAGATAGTGGGTCCAGTCCTCTTCGCGGAGGTCGTGCGGACCGAACCGGAGATGATATCCGCAGTCGCCCTGGACGGAGACCCCGATCGGCGGCATCTCCTCCGCGGGCAGTCCCGCACTGCCGAACAGCGCATAGGCAGGATTGGCCGCCTTCAGGCCCAGGAATTCGCCGCGCGGGTCGGCCCAGAGGTCTTCGGAGGCGCTTGCCACATAGAGCGGCCGCGGGGCTGTCAGCGCGAGAAGCGTGTGCTGGTCATACGGCATGGCGCCCGAACGGTATGCGTATTTGTCCATTCCGCGGCAGAACCAGTACGGGAACACGTCCTTCATTCCGCCGAGCGTTTCGCCGAAGCACCGGCGGGAAAGCGCCGCTCCGCCGCATCCGGAATCGTTGGAGACCACCAGACGGAACCGGACGTCGTTCGCGCCCGCCCACAGCGCGGTTTTCCCCAGACGGGAGTGTCCGATCACGGCCGTGTGCGCCGCATCGAGATCCGGGTCCGTTTCAATGTAGTCCATGATGCGGGAAAGTCCCCACGCCCATGCGCTGATGGCCGGGAGATTGTGCTGGCGGCCCAGAAGTTCGTCCCGCGTCAGGAACAGTTTGTAGATGCTGTCCAGCCCGCCGAGAAGATGGTCCGGATAAAGCTGGCAGTAGCAGGCCGTGACCAGAGCATAGCCGCGGCGGATGATCAGTTCGGGACACCAGCGGTAGAGGTTCGCGCCGCGCACCGATTCGTTCGTATGGTTGTTCTCGATCCGGCATTTTTCATCGTTGCAGACCCAGAATTCGGGCAGGGGGATGTCCTGTTCCGGCGTGATGGAGTGGTTTCCCTTGAAATTGAGTCCGGCGAACACGGGCGCGGGGCCTTTGCGCTTCGCGGGCAGATAGACGAGCAGGTCGAGAATCCGGGTGCTGTCCGTGATGCCCCGGAAATACAGCCGCACCAGTTTGCGCTCCGCGATTCCGCCGAGCATCTTTCTCCGGCGCGAAAGCACTTCCGCGTGCATGGAAATCGGCCGCGGCGGCACCGGTCCGTAAAGACATTCTTCCAGAGTTTTCCGCAGAAACCTGCGCTGGAAGTTCACCCATTCGAAACTGTTCTTCACGAAGGAGCCGTCCGCCTTTTTCAGGAGCGAAGGCAGCTCATACTTCGGAACTTTCGTCTCGTCGTAGTTCACGTCATGAAAATCTTCGGCCATCATGTTTCCCGTTCCCCCCGTTCATTCGGTTCTACCGTTAACTTAGCAGAAGAGACGGCTTTTTCAAGCGTGGAAAAGCTTTTTTCCCGTTTGCTTTTGCTCCTGCCGCGGACTATATTATGGAAACGGGGCCGGAACAGCCGGTTTCCGAACTCATTCTTTCATTCACCGGGGGGTAACATGAAAAGAACGATTCTTCTCCTTTGTGCACTGGCCGTCATGGCCGGGGCGTCCGCGCTCGATCTCCAGCTCAGAAACGGGGACAACTATCATGATGTCACGGTGCTCGGCACGGACAGCAATGGCGCGTGGATCCGCGTGAGCCCGAATCCGGGCTCCTATTTCATCAAACGGGTTTCCTACAGCGAACTGACGCCCGGATCGTATGTGCG
>CAZHPP010000195.1:0-1693 GCA_964534535.1 uncultured Victivallales bacterium
CGGTAAAATCAGGCAATTTGTCGTATCCGCCGGCGGCGGACGCTGGATGGGGGATGGAACAAAGGCGCTTGACGACTATTCTTCATGGAGCGCAACAGTGAAAACTCTTCCGGATGGCTGGAATGCCTTTGTTTCCATTCCCTATTCCACAATCGGTTATAAGAGCAAACCGAAGTCGGGAGATCACATTCGTTTCAATCTCTGCCGTGAACATCGGGTCGGAGGCCCCTATAAAGCTTTGGATTTGACCAAAGGCAACCGTATGGCATTAGATGAGATTGTGGACAACTCCTCCTTCTCATTTACCAACGGCGAATTCCATAATCGGAAGAATTGGGGTATTTTGTTTTTCAATACGATGCGTCCTTACGCAGACTCCGTCATCAAGAGCATCACGGATCCAAAACTGCAAAAACAGGCGGCTGGAGTCGATTTATCCGATCCGGGCAAGGCATGGGCGCAGTTTGAAGCAATCAAGGAAGCCGACCGCATTTCCGGGCTTTCCAAAGAAAAATTCATCGTGGTCCAGATTCCGCCCGATACCAATCCGGCCATCCCGTTTTTACCTGATGAGTTGAGTCATCCGCAACAGAAATTTCATATCCGCGCTGCAGGCAATGAATATGCATCCATGGCAATCGCGCTGGCGAACATGACAAAGGAGTATGAGGAATATCGTGTAACATTGGTCGGGGGATGGCATCGCGCCGAAGCGCAGAATGAATCGTTTATGCCGCAGCACGGTTTGAAACAGGATGATGGAACTTTACTCGGAGCGGATAAATTCACCATCCGTCGTGGCGTCATGTTCCGGGATTCCGATGTGGCCAATCACGGAAAATGCTATGATATCCTTGCTAAAGTAAATGAGGTTTCGAGTGTTCCAGTGCCGCCGAAGGAGGCTGGATTGATTTGGATCAACTTCGATTGTCACGGAGTGAAACCCGGTCTCTACAAAGGTAAACTGATGGTGACTCCGCTTTCCGGCGGTCGTTTCATCTCTTCTAAACATCGCCCTAACGGGCTTGAGGTCAAGGACGACTCCAAGGCGCTGGATGTGGAGCTGGAAGTCCTGCCGTTTGCGCTACCGGAACCATCGTCGTTTTCATTCAACGGGTTCCGAACCGCTTTCAGCAAATATCATATCGACTTCATGAAAAAATATGAGTGCATCATGTATATGATCACGCCATGGCATTTCCAGTGTGAATTCAATCCAGACGGTACCATCAGGGAAAAAACACCGAGAAGCTATCTTGAACCGCATATCCGGTTGATCGCGGAGAATGTTCAGGTTCCCCCGGGATTGAAAAAAGTTATGATTGCATACAGCGCCTATCCGGTTTTCAAACAGGTTCATTGCCCTAAAACGTTCAAATTCGATTCGCCGGAATATTGGAACGCTTACCGCGAATGGATAAAATATATCGATGAAACATTGCGCAAAAACGGTGTCGCCCGTGAAGAGTATACGGTCGAGGTGTTCGATGAACCGGATCCGAAAAAGAATTCTCCTGAAGAAGTGTTCCGCGCACTTGAAGAAACTAAGAAAGCGGTTCCCGGGATTCATATTTCCAA
Organism: uncultured Victivallales bacterium; assembly: GCA_964534535.1. Taxonomy (GTDB): domain Bacteria; phylum Verrucomicrobiota; class Lentisphaeria; order Victivallales; family UBA1829; genus CAZHPP01. The sequence continues at coordinate 1,579 of CAZHPP010000195.1, forward strand.
TACCAACGGTGAAAGGTTCTTTTTTGATAAAATTTCTCCGCTGGTGGATAATTGGATGTTCGGCCAACACATTTTCTTTGATCCGGAACAGATGAGAAAGGTTGCGGATTTCCGC
>CAZHPP010000195.1:1705-7179 GCA_964534535.1 uncultured Victivallales bacterium
AAAATCTGATGCTTTCAATGTATGCCTGTGGAACCAGCATGCGTCAGGAACTATACCGTTACTATCGCCTTATGGCCTGGAAAGCGGCTCATTGCGGCGGACAGTATGTTTCCCTTTATCAGTTCTTTGGACAGCAGCCCGGACTCGATTTCCGCATAACTCCCGAAGGCGGAGTCGCCTATGATACGTCGGAAACGCTTGTGCCTTCGATTCGGCTCGAAAATTTGCGGATTGGAATCAATGATATCCGCTATCTGCGTCTGCTGGAAACTCTGGCGCGAGGAACCTCTGCGTCAGCCGTAGAGGCGCGGGCATTCCTTAAAAAAGCGACCAGCGATGTCGCGGTAATTTATCCGCACGATTCCATGAAAGCCGATGAGGTTCGTAATAAAGTGATTGAGTTCATCCTGAAACTATCGTCCCCCAAAAAGGAATGAGCAAATGATCCCATACCGAAATCCGGCACTGTCCCCGGCTGAACGTACTCGCGATCTGCTGTCTAGAATGACATCTGAGGAAAAAATTGGGCAAATCGTAAAGTTGGATGGATTCCGAAGTTATAGAAGAGAAGATGGAAAATATCTTTTCTCCGAGCGATTTCTTGATTTTACCAAGCAATGGATTCCGGGCACAATGTCGGTCTTGTTGCGTGCAGACTGGTGGACAGGGATCGGATGGGATAACGGTATTCCCCCGGAACGGATGCGTGAGGTTGTTGTAATGTTTCAGCAATATGTTTATGAGACATCGCGGCTCAACATTCCTCTCTACATCATGGAAGAGGCATCGCATGGACTGATGGCCCTGGGTGCAACGGTATTCCCGTCGGGAATCGGCATGGGCGCGATGTGGGATGACAAACTGATGACCGCAATAGGAGACGTCGTCGGCGAAGAGGTTGCCTCCGCTGGGATTCAGGCAACTCACGGTCCGGTTCTCGACGTGATCCGCGACATTCGCTGGTCGAGAACAGAAGAGAACTATTCCGAAGATCCGGAATTGACGGCGCGTTATGCTGTAGCCTATTTGCAGGGGCTGCAACAAAACGGTATTGTACCGACATTGAAACACTTTTGCGGACACGGCAGCCCGGAGGGGGGACACAACCATGCTACTGCGCATGCCGGACCAATGGAGATGTTCAATTGCCAGCTTCGTCCGTTCCGGGCGGCAATAGCCGCGGGAGCCCGTTCTGCCATGAGCTCTTATAATGCGGTTGACGGTGATCCGGTCACGGGAAGTCATTATTACCTGACAGATGTTTTGCGTGGACTGATGGGTTTTGACGGTTTTGTCGTCTCTGATCGAGGTGCAATACCTCGTCTGACTTATCAACGTGTTTGCCGCGACTATGCAGAGTGTGCGGCGCGGGCGTTGAAAGCTGGTTGCGATGTAGATAATGGAGGTTGGGATACTCATGCATTGGGGCTGCATCAGGCATTGGACAATTGCTTGATTTCTGAGGATGATCTCGATATTGCAGCCGGACGGGTTTTGAAGCTGAAGTTTGAATTGGGTTTATTTGAGAATCCTTTTCCTGGCGGCAATCCCGCCATTGTATTGAACTCTGCAGCCCATAAGAGTGTGGCTTTGAACGCTTCACGCAAAACGTTGACATTATTGAAAAACGATGGTGTCCTGCCGTTGAAAGCGGTGCGACGGATTGCAGTAATCGGACCCAATGCGGATAACCCCATGAATCAGATCGGAGACTACTCTGCGCCGCAACGGGCAGGAGATGTGATTACAGTCTATGCCGGCATCAAGGAAATAGCGAAAAATCACGGAATTAAGGTCACGTACGCAAGAGGATGTCCGGTTCGCAATCCTGACAAAAGCGGATTTACAGAAGCCTTGCAACTTGCAGATAGTGCCGATGTGATTGTTTTTGTGCCCGGCGGTTCCAGCACGAAATATGGAACGGCGTTGAAACACACAAGCACTGGAGCGGCATTTTCCGAAGTTCTCTCTCCTGATAAGGCGGAAAAAGAGAGTGGAGAGGGAACCGATCGGGCTACCCTGTCTTTTTCCGGAGTTCAAATGGAGCTGTTTCATGCCCTCGCGGCATTGCACAAGCCAATTGTCGTGATACCGATACTGGGGCGTCCATTAATTATGACGGAATTACTTGACAAGGCTAACGCCGTTTTGCTGGCTTGGTATCCGGGAGCATTTGGCGGACAGGCGATTGCCGAGACGATTTTTGGTGAATATAATCCGGCCGGTCGGTTACCAGTCTCTCTGCCTCGAACAGAGGGGCAACTGCCATTGTATTACAATGCGTTGGAAAAACGCCAGGATTATGTAGATATGACCGCAGCGCCTTTATTGCCTTTCGGCTTTGGCCTGAGCTATACATCGTTTCAATACGAAGCGTTGACTTGGGATGGGAAGGAATTATCTGTCCAAGTAACCAATACCGGTTCCTGTGATGGCGAAGAGGTAATTCAATTTTACCTGACGGCATTGAATTCTCCTGTCCAGCGGCCATATTTGGAATTGATTGATTTTCAGAGGGTATTTTTCGCCGCCGGAGAAGTGCGCAAGATCGTCTGCCGCCCCCGTTCCGAAGTCATGGGCTATCTTGATCGTCAAGGACAGTGGTGCCGGTCTTGCCGTGACTTTGAATTTCATGCAGGAGCCGACTCTGACCATTTGATTTCAATTACAACAATGTCAGATCAAACGGGATACTAATTGGGACGAGTCAAAAAAAATATGGGAACAGCCAATATAAAAAATGCTTTCACTACGCTCTATGACCACGCTCCCGGGACAGCATGGGAAGAGTATCTTCCGCTTGGAAATGGCAGAATAGGGGTGATGGTCGGCGGAGATCCGGATATGGAATGCCTTTTCCTGAATGAAGATACGCTGTGGTCTGGTCATCCTGACCACAGCGTATGGGGAAATACTCTTGCCGGCCTTCCTTATGCCCGGCAATTGGTCCGGGAGAAAAAATTTCAGGAGGCCGATCGATTTATCTCTTCAACAATGCTTGGTTTTGCGCAACAGAGCTATCAGCCCGCAGGCAGTCTTAAGCTAATTTTCGCTATGCCGGATGGCCCGGTTCTGAAATACGAACGTTCCCTTGATATGGATTCCGCACTTCTGGAAACATCATTTATCCGTGGGGGAATACGTTTTCACCGAGAGTATTTTGTTTCCCTGCCGGCACAGGTATTAATAATCCGGCTACAGGCAGATTCTCCGGGAGCTCTGACATTCAAAGCTCTCTTTGAATCAGCAATGCGGGGACAGAGCAGAACTGTCGGCAGCATCCTGGTCTTTGAAGGACACTGTCCGTACTGTAACAGTGACCGTTTCATCGAATCACTTCCGGACGGCAGTTCCGGAATTGGTTATGCCATGGTTCTTGAGGTACGGCATCACGGAGGCAAACTGGTCGTCAATAGTGATAACATTGAAGTTTTCTGCGCGGATTCTGTGGAACTTCAGTTGGCGCTCCGGTCTGATTTTGTTGATTGGAAGACTCCGCCCGGAACTGGTGTGCCATCTGCATTCGAGTCTTGCCGTCGGGATTTGATTCTTGCAGAGAAATCTTCCTATGACACGAAAAAAAAAGCGCATTGTGCAGATCACCGTTCACTGTTTCGACGAGTAAGACTGGAGTTTCCGACCGGTGCAGATGATATGGCGACAACTGATGAGCGACTGAAACGGGCGGGAAACAATCCGGAAACCGCCAGAAATCTTTCCGCCCTGCTTTTCAATTATGGACGCTATCTCTTGATCGCCTCCTCGCGCAAACACACCCAGCCGATGAATCTGCAAGGGATATGGAATCATCTGGTGAAGCCGCCTTGGCACAGCGCCTACACGACGAACATCAATTTGGAAATGAATTATTTCGCGGCAGAGTCGACCGCGCTTGCAGAATGTGCCGAGCCTTTGTTTGATTATTTCGATGAATGTGCTGAATCGGGGGCTGCCGCGGCACAATCTCTTTATGGATGTCGCGGTTGGTGCTTGCATCATACATCGGATATCTGGCGGAAATGCACTCCAGCCGGCCGCTCCGCGCAATCCTCGTTTTGGCCAATGGGGGGTGTCTGGCTTGCTCATCATCTGTTTGAACATTATGAATATTCCGGTGATAGAGTTTTTTTGCGCCGGCATTTTCCTGCCTTAAAAGGGGCGGTCGATTTTTTACTTGATTTTCTGATCGAAGATGAAGATGGATTTTTGACGACTTCTCCGTCAACTTCGCCAGAAAATGGTTTCATTGATCCATCAACCGGCCTGGGGGCCTCCGTTTGCGCCGGATCATTATGCGATCTCTCGCTTTGTCGGGAGCTGTTCAAAAATTTTATGAAAGCAAAGGAAATTTTTTCAGGACTTACAGAGGAATCATTTTTCGAAAGAATCGAGAACGCGTTGAAACGTCTCCGCCCTCCGATGATCGGCAGTCGCGGACAATTATTGGAATTTGGCGGAGATTACAGAGAATATTCCCCTGAAAATCGGCATCTGTCACATCTTTACGGCCTTTATCCAGGAGATGAGTTCTTGGACACCCCCCGATTGCTTGACGCAGCAAAAGTCTCTCTGCTCCGACGCGGAGACGAGGCGACAGGCTGGGGAATGGCATGGCGAGCGCTCCTTTGGGCCAGACTTGGAGACGGAGAACATGCGAAGATGGTACTTTACCGCATGATGCGGATCACCCGCCCGGGAGCGGATGAACTTTCCGGAGGTGGATTTTATGCCAATTTGTTTGATGCGCATCCTCCTTTTCAGATTGACGGAAACAGTGGTTTTACTGCGGCTATTACGGAAATGCTGCTGCGTTGCCGGCAAGATCCGGAAAGTCATAGATTGGTTTTGGAAATCCTGCCGGCTCTACCTTTTGACTGGAATCAAGGCCAAATTTTCGGGCTGAAGGGAAAGCGGGGAATTACAATAGATATCATGTGGCGATTGCCAGATGTGCAGGCAACTCTTCTATCCGTTGGTTCCGTCGAGCTGGAATTTCGTGGCGGAACTTGCTGCCGGATATTACATCTAGAACCGGATAATCCTCAAATGATTAATTTCAAATTATCAGGTAAGATTCCTTCTCCGGGATTACCGGAGTTTCAATCACTTGAGTAGGCATATTCTCCCGAAAACTGGACAATTTGACAAGGGGAAAAACATCCCCGTAAAATGTCACTGGGGCAACTTTTTTGAGCCGGGTTGCGCTGGAGGCGCTGCGTAGAGAATCAACGATTGCGAAGATTGCCGGGGAGTATCGGGTACATCCCAACAGGTTATGTTCTGCCGGACTGCAAGACTCCGGATGAAGTCTGTTTCGGGACTTGTAATCCCCTCAGCAAGGGTTATAGTAATGCCAAGGCGTTTACACCTATCATTTAACTAAAAATAGTCCAGCCAAATGGCAGGGCGCAAGTTTATACCGATGAGCGTGCAAAGGACGAGATCAAGGCAATCTACATGGAAATGCCGTTCTA